>NZ_JAOZOZ010000057.1 GCF_029933015.1 Hydrogenimonas sp.
TTTATACGAGAATGTTTGAAAATCGGAAATTTTTGTTGTGTTCAGGGGATTGAAGAATGGTGGCGGGGGGGAGACTTGAACTCCCGACCTCCGGCTTATGAGACCAGCGCTCTAACCAGCTGAGCTACCCAGCCAACCTCTGTTTGTGGAGCGGTATTTTAACCAAAAACAGAGGTGGTGTCAAGATGCTTCGATGGGGTTTTAGAAAAGTTTTTTCAGAACATCCCCGGCGGGTGATTTTTTGATGTTGTCCGGGAGTCTCTTTTCGAGCTCCTCCTTCGCTTTGGCTTTCATGACCCCTTTGCTGTCGACTTTGATTTCCGGATCGGTCAGTTTGCCTTTGATGACGACGGGCAGAAGCATTTTCCGGATTTTCACGTCGATCTTCGTGTCGATATACTGCTTTTCCAGATCGATCAGGCCGTTTTTGGATGTGATTTCGGTCAGTTTGCTTTTCATATAAAGATCGCTGTGAAGCTTTTTCTTTTCGATCTTCGTGTCAAGCGTCGTGCGTTCGTAGACTTCCCGGGTGATGTCGAAGTTCGCCAGCTGTCGCAGCAGGAAACTCATCTTGTTGGGAAGGATCTGGCCGTTGAGCAGCTCGGCGTGCAGGGTTCCCAGCTGGGTGACGGTGTCGTAGTCGAGATTCATGTTGGCCCGTGAATCGAAGATATGGGGGTAGAGCAGCATATCGGTCAGGGCCACGGTCTGGATGTTTTTGATCTTCACGCTGGCTTTGTTGTTTTTGAAAAGGGCGTCGAAAGCGCCGCCGAGCGTATCTGAGTGGGCCGTCGCCTCCACACCGTTTTTGGCCACTTTCACGTCACCCGTGACGGTGATCTTGCCTTTCATGTGCTGGTTGGTGACGAAGTAGAGATCGTCGAGGTTTGGTACGTGGAGGTTGTAGTCCGTCGTGAGCGAACCGTCGGAAATGTCGTAGGTGAGGGTCTTGCTTTTGAGTCTGGCGATGGATGTAAGAAAGTCGACGTCGGAGATCGCTTTGGTGCCCGCCAGACGGGTATGGATATCCCCTTTGAAGGTCAATTTGGACGGTATGGAGAGGTTGAAATCGTTTTTGACCGGGGCGGGATGGACCAGACCTTTTGTGATTTTTGTGACGACGTTGCCCTTGAGTGCTTTCATGTCGAGACTCGGGATATCGGCATCGATATCGACAAGTCCTTCGGCATAGTCGGGCTGATCGACCATGTGCAGAAGCCTGTCGATGTGCAGGTGGGCGATTTTGGCTTTGAGGTTTTCGGGGTTGAAGTTTCGCAGTGCCAGGTGATAGTCGGTGGCGCTTCCCGCGACATCGCTTTTACCGTCGATATGCATCATTTTCTGATCGCCCTTCACGGTGCCGTGGGTTCTGAATGGGCCGTTGAGCTTCTGTCCGATCAGTTTCTGAAGATTGGCCAGCTCCTTGATGTCGACATCGTAGGTGGCATCGACGGACTGACTCATCAGATTCATCGTGCCTTTGGCCCCGATGTGTGTATCTTCACCGATCTGAAGGGCCACTTCGAAACGGTCGGGACGCAGGACGAAAGTCTGAAGTTTCGTCGGCAGGGGCACCTGGGCCGCGATCTTGCTCTCGATGACGGGCCTCAGGAAGTCGTTGCCGGGCGAGGTAAACAGCACGCCGTAGACAGCTCCTATAAGAAGCAGCAGAAGTACAACGATGGAGACGATGTATTTCATTATATGGATCCTTTCGGGTAGGGTATTTCAGTGGAAATTTCGCAAATTATATCATGAAACGGTCGCCAGAAGTGCACAAAAAATCATTAACTACCATATTGAGCGATATGGACTAAAGAATATATCGTTTAGAGACTAAATAATATGGCGAAACTCTTGACAAAGAAAATTTTTTGGGTTAAAATTTCGGCACTTTAAAAAAGTAATTGCTAAATCAAAATTGAAAGGAGCGTCCATGAGTTTCCAACCACTTGCTAACAGAGTTTTGGTAGAACGTGTCGACGAACCCCAGCAAACAGCATCGGGCATTATCATCCCCGACAATGCGAAGGAGAAACCGCAGGAAGCGATCGTTTTGGAGATCGGACCGGAGGTCGAAGAAGAGGGTCACATCAAAAAGGGTGACAAAGTCGTCTTCGGCAAATACAGTGGTACGGAAATTACCATCGACGGAAAAGAGTTGCTGATTCTCAACAGCGACGACATTCTTGGAATTTTGAAATAAGAGGAGGGTTGAAGAATGGCAGCGAAAGAGATTCATTTTTCAGACAGCGCACGTAACGAGCTTTTCGAAGGTGTGAAGAAACTGGCCGATGCGGTCAAAGTGACGATGGGACCGCGCGGACGCAACGTACTCATCCAAAAGAGCTTCGGTGCGCCCAGCATCACCAAAGACGGCGTGAGTGTCGCCCGTGAGATCGAGCTGGGAGACACCGTCGAGAACATGGGTGCCCAGCTCGTCAAAGAGGTCGCCAGCAAAACGGCCGACGAGGCGGGTGACGGTACGACGACTGCGACCGTTTTGGCCTACAGCATCTTCAAAGAGGGTCTGCGCAACATCACGGCGGGTGCCAACCCGATCGAAGTGAAGCGCGGCATGGACAAAGCGGCCAACGCGATCATCGACGAACTCAAAAAGATCGCCAAAGAGGTCAAAGACAAGAAAGAGATCGCCCAGGTGGCCAGCATCTCCGCAAACAACGACAGCAAGATCGGTGATCTGATCGCCGAAGCGATGGACAAAGTCGGCAAAGACGGCGTCATCACCGTCGAAGAGGCCAAAGGTATCATCGACGAGCTCGAAGTGGTCGAGGGTATGCAGTTCGACCGCGGATATCTGAGCCCCTACTTCATCACCGATACCGAAAAGATGGAAGCGGTACTGGAGAACCCCTATATCCTGTTGACCGACAAGAAAGTCAACAACCTCAAGGATATCCTGCCGGTTCTCGAAGGCATCCAGCAAAGCGGACGCCCGCTGCTCATCATCGCCGAAGATGTCGAGGGCGAAGCGCTGGCGACACTGGTCGTCAACAAACTGCGCGGCATCCTCAACATCGCGGCGGTCAAAGCGCCGGGATTCGGTGACCGACGCAAGGCGATGCTCCAGGATATCGCCACACTGACCGGCGGTACCGTCATCAGCGAAGAGGTAGGACGCACACTCGAGAGCGCTACCGTCGCGGATCTGGGACAGGCCGGACGCGTCGTCATCGACAAGGACAACACGACGATCGTCGACGGCAAGGGCGACAAAGCCGCCGTCGAAGCGCGCATCAAAGAGATCAAGATCCAGATCGAAAATACGACAAGCGACTACGATCGTGAAAAACTGCAGGAGCGCCTGGCCAAGCTGAGCGGCGGTGTTGCCGTCATCAAAGTCGGTGCCGCGACCGAAACCGAGATGAAAGAGAAGAAAGACCGCGTCGACGACGCTCTCAGCGCTACCAAAGCGGCAGTCGAAGAGGGTATCGTCATCGGCGGCGGTGCGGCTTTGATCCGTGCAGCCAGCAAAGTCGATCTGAATCTCGAAGGTGACGAAGCGATCGGTGCGGATATCATCCTTCGCGCCATCAAGGCACCGCTGAAGCAGATCGCCGAAAACGCAGGCTTCGACGCAGGTGTCGTGGCGAACAATGTCATGTGCGCCGAAGACGAAAATGTCGGATTCAACGCGGCCACCGGCGAGTATGTCGATATGCTCGAAGCGGGTATCATCGACCCTGTCAAAGTCGAGCGTGTCGCACTGCAAAACGCCACGAGCGTCGCGAGCCTTCTGCTGACGACCGAGGCGACCGTCAGCGAAATCAAAGAGGAGAAACCGGCCCCGGCAATGCCGGATATGGGCGGAATGGGAGGCATGGGCGGCATGATGTAATGCCGTCCGGTCCGACCGGAAAAGCGACAAGGGGCGGTGGGGGTTTCCCGCCGCCCCTTTTTTTATCGATTCACTCGAAAAATTTCCGAGAGGTCGATAGAATTATCCTTGATTTTATACGAGTGACGGCATAATACACCACAAATTCTATGAAATCTTGAGGTCTGCATGTGAAAAAGCCGTCGGTATCGCTCAAAAGCGTCAATATCATATTCTTTGTCATTCTGGTCTCCTTTGTCGCCCTGATCGGTATCGAACAGTATCGCTACATCAAACGGGAGTTCATGACAGAACTGCAGAAGAGGATCGAGACGAACACCTATCAGCTGCAGGACTATTTCAAGAACAGTTTCGACAGGCTCCATCACGTTTTCAACAAAACCTCCCAGCTCGATTTTCAGAAACTCCAGGAGGTGAAAGAGTATTTCGATACGATCGACAAACCGCTCGAACCCATCCATAAACGTCTCAACGAAAATGTCATTTTCGGAACCTACGACATCTATCTGATCGGTCCGGACAAAGTGATCGTCCGATCCACTTTCCCCATGGATGTGGGAATGGATTTCAAAAATTACGAATATGCCTCCAGGATTTTCGATATGGTTAGAAACGGTGTCATCCCCTATCATCTCTCTACGCCATATTTCTCCTCGGTCTCCAACGATTTCAGAAGGTACCTCCTCACACTATCGAAGCATGGCGACTTTTTCGTACAGATATCCCACAACTACTTCCCGCTGGAGAACGTACGCAACGAAGTGCTGCTTCTCAAAGAGCGCTATCCCCATCTCAAAACGCTGGAGGTGATCTTTTCCAGCAACGACCTGATCAAGAGACTGGACAGAGTCTATCTCGACAAAAAGGATTTTTTCAAGAAGCATGAAAAGGAGAAGGAAGATCTACTTCGGCAGTTCGCCAAAGATCTGCATCTGGATCTGAATATCTCCGGGGCGATGAGAGAGAAAAACCTGATAGAGCTTCTTTTCGGAAAAGAGAGGATCCGATACAGAATCGATCCTGCGTCCAAAACGGCGGCGGTCTATTCACTTTCGGAAAATATTTTCAACGACAGCGTGAACAGAGAGATCATCATCCTCAGATCGATATACGATCTGCACGGTTTCTATGCCGGCTATCACACCCGTCTGACGCGCCTTGGCGTCATCATGGCCCTGAGTTTTCTGATGATCATGGCCATCTTCTTCTTTGTCAAAAGGCTTTTTTCCGATCAGTTGGTGCAGATGGCCGGCGCGCTGAAACACGATCACGATATCGAAACGGGAGATTGTGTCGTCAAGGAGTTCAAGATGGTGTCCGATGCCATCAACAACTATCGGGAAAAACTGAAGCGCAAAAACAGGGAGTTGGAGATGCTCTCCCATACCGATCCTCTGACAGGGGTCTATAACCGGCGCTATTTCGGCAAAATGCTGGAGGAGTATATCTACGAATACCGACGATATGGACGCAGATTCGCACTGCTTGTCTTCGATATCGACAACTTCAAGCAGATCAACGACGAATATGGGCACGATGTGGGTGACGAGGTACTCCGGGAGATCACGAACGTCATCGCCCATGAAATCCGGATGAGCGATCTGCTGTTTCGTATCGGCGGTGAGGAGTTTGCCATACTTTTCGAGCCTATCGATCCCTCGCATGCCGAAAAGATCGCCACAGGGCTTTGTGAAAGCGTAAGAAAGCACAGGTTTCTGAACCGTTTTCATGTGACGATCAGTATCGGTGTCTCCTGCTTCAGAGAGGATGACGATACCTTTTCTCTCTATAAACGTGTCGACTCCTATACCTATCGATCGAAAAAGAGTGGCAAAGACAGAGTGACTGCGGACGAAAAGGAAACGGATGAGTGAAAGAGGAGCCGAAGGCGCGTTCCGGCTCCCGGGAAGTTTGAGATAGGTTCTATCTTTTTTGACAATCCGGGCAGATGCCGCGGAGTGTTATGAAACTCTCATTAATGATGTAACCGCTCACTTTTTCGGCCTCTTCGATGATCTTCTCCGTACCGATGACGATATCTTCGACTTTGTGGCACTTGTCGCATACCATGTGAAGGTGCGGCTCTTTGATCAGTTCGTAGACCGACTTGGTTTCGGGCAGTTTGACCTCCTGGATCAGGCCGCTTTCGATCATCTGGTTGATGTTTTTGTAGATCGTCGCCAGCGAGACACTCGGAAACTCCTTGAGCATCTCCTTGTAGAGATCTTCGATATTGATATGTCCGTGCTTTTCGAGCATCTTGACGATCTTCAACCGTTGAGGCGTCACTTTGAGTTGATGCTCTTTAAGCAGTTCGGCTGTACCTTTCATAAAACATACTCTCCCCATAAATTCTCGGTATTTTACCAAAAAATGTATTTGATAGTTTATACATCAAAATTTTTAACAACAGTGTTAATATACGCAGGTCGACAGGAAAATAATTTTCTTTTAAGAATAAATACGTAATAATTTTCCAAGGAAAAAAATTTTCCAATAAAAGGAGTCAACTATGGCAAAACGTGGCAATTCCATCATCAAGGGTGTGGATATCAAAGAGGTAATCGACCTGCTCAACAGAGCTTATGCGGACGAGTGGCTGGCATACTACCAGTACTACATCGAAAGCAAGGTGATCAAAGGGATCATGAAAGACGCGGCGATCGCCGAACTGGATCAGCACGCCGCCGACGAGCTGCGGCATGCCGGAATGGTAGCCGACAGGATCATCCAGCTGGGAGGTACGCCGATCCTGCATCCCAAAGAGTGGTTCGAAAAAACCAACTGCGGTTATGACGCGCCGGAAAATTTCGATGTGCTCAGGATTCTCGAAGACGCCATCAAGGGCGAGCAGTGCGCCATCGGCGTCTACAGCCAGCTGGCGGAGATGACCCAGGGCAAGGACATCGTCACCTACGACATCGTCAGCCAGATCCTGGCCGACGAGGTGGAGCACGAGGAGGATCTGATGGCTCTACATGAAGATATCAGCGAATTCATCGACCAGGTGAGAGGGAGTGTATCGTGAGACAGTATGAAACCTACAAATGTATGAAGTGCGGCAACGAGGTGGAGGTGCAGCATGTCGGTGGTGGTACGCTGGTCTGCTGTGGCGAGGAGATGGTCTGCACCACCGAAAACCTGACAGCGGTCAACCTGATGAAAGCCTTCGCCGGCGAGTCGATGGCACGCAACAAGTACGAATTTTTCGCCGAGATGGCCAAAGAGGAGGGCTGGCACAGCATCGCCGAGCACTTCGAAGAGGCGGCCCGGAACGAGAAGTACCACGCTCTGGCGGAGTTTCGGGCCTACAACGAGCTGATGCACGGCATCGAACTGCACGAGACGCTCAAAAACCTCGACATCGCCATGGCGGGCGAGCACTACGAGCATACCGAGATGTATCCCAACTTCGCCGCCATCGCCGAAGCGGAAGGCTACAAGCAGATCGCCCGAATGCTCAAAGCGATCGCCAAGGTGGAAGTGGAGCATGAAAGAGAGTACGCGGAGCTTAAAAAGTGCCTCGAAGAGGAGGGCTTTTTCGAAAGCGGTGAAGATGAGTTCTGGGTCTGCGAAGTCTGCGGCCACGTGCACCGGGGCAAGAAGGCACCCAAGGCGTGTCCGCTCTGCAAAGCGCCCAGAGAGTATTTCAAGCGCGAACATCTGTGCTGACAGGCAATAAAATTATTTTATTTAAGGAAAAATATTATCTTTTGAAGATATAATTACACAAATTTTAGAGTGAGGAGAGCAGATATGAAGAAAATGACCGTTGTATTGGGTGTCGTCGCGGCATTCGGTATCAGTGCCGTGGCATCCGACACCCTGATCGACAAAGCCAAACAGGCGGGCCTCAAACCGATTCCAGAGAAGCGATCGGAGCTTTACAAACTGATCGACAACCCCAAAAACCCGATCACCGACGAGAAGGTGGAGCTGGGGAAAAAACTCTATTTCGATCCCCGTCTTTCCAAAAGCGGGCTGATCAGCTGTAACACCTGCCACAACCTGGCCACCGGCGGTGTCGACGGGGTCGATGCGGCCACGGGCCACAAATGGACGGCCAACCCGCATCATCTGAACTCCCCGACGGTCTACAACGCCGTCTTTTTCGACAAGCAGTTCTGGGACGGACGCAGCCCCGATCTGGAAGATCAGGCCCAGGGACCGATCCAGGCGACTCCCGAGATGGCGGCGACCAAAGAGCATGTCGAGCAGGTGGTTCGCTCGATTCCCGAGTATATGAAAGCTTTCAAGCACGCCTACAACGACCCGAAATTCGTCCCGACATTCAAGGACGTGGCCGACGTGATCGCCGTCTTCGAGCGCACGCTGGTGACACCTTCTCGCTACGACGAGTATCTCAACGGCTGTGAGAAGGCACTGACGGCCGAAGAGAAAGAGGGTCTGAAAATCTTCATCGACAAAGGGTGCGCGAGCTGCCACAACGGCGTCGCTCTGGGCGGTACGATGCAGCCTTTCCCGGTCGCCGGCAAATACAAGTACGCCAACGTCGGAGACTTCAAGGGTGACAAGAACGGCATGGTCAAAACCCCGACCCTACGCAACATCCTCGAAACCCGCCCCTACTACCACAACGGCGCGGTATGGGATATCGAAGAGGCGATCAAGATCATGGGCGAAACGCAGCTGGGCGTGAAGATCAGCGATGCGGAAGCCAAAAAGATCAAAGCCTTCTTCGGCGCGCTGACGGGCAAGAAACCCTATGTCCGCTATCCGATGCTGCCTGCCAGTACCGAGAAGACTCCCAAGCCCGACCTTGATTGAAAAAGCCCGTATGGGGCTTTTTCCGTGAACGGGGAATGGGGAACCGTGAACGGGAGAAGGTGGCGGCTTCGCCGCTGCCGTTTCAGTATGCATCAAGCTGACCTGCGTCAGCTTTCTCAACACTCAACACTCAACACTCAACACTCAACACTCAACACTAAGCGCAGCGCATCTCACTACTCACTTTCAATCACAGCAGTGCAAAAGGCTTCTTTCCGGGTTTCGGATGAATTTCGTCGCGTCGTAGATCATTACCAGGCCGTAGAAGATGACGGCGACGGAGGCGATCGTCACCATCGTGTGGCAAAGGTCCGCTACGCGCGGGTCAATCCCCGCGCCCGGGCGGGGAAACGGAGATTATCGGGCAGGAGCGGAAAGGTCTTTGGGTTTGTGGTGCTTTTTGCGACGCTGTTTCATACGGCTGTCGATATAGGCGATCTGTGCGGGTGTCAAAACGGCCCGTGTCTTTTCGATGCAGTCGAGTTGGATTTTGGTGGCTTTCGCTTTCAGTGTGGCGAGTCTGTCGACATCGGCGTAGAGCGTTTCGGCCCTGAGGCCGTTTTTCGTACCGCGGACGATCTTTTTGCGCAGCTGCGCCACCTGCGGCGCGATCTCTCTGATCTGTCGCATCGTTTCGCTGCGAATCGCTTCGAGTTTCCTCTTCTGTTCGGGTGTGAGGGCCAGCGTTTCATCGTTCCACATCTTCTTCACGATCATGGAGTAGTGGGGCAGGCCGTGCTGGATCAGAAAGACCGATTTCATCCCTTTGCGATTTTGCTTCTTCTGTTTCATATGCTTGTGCTGCATATGCTGTGAGCCTTGCATGCCGGGTTGTGCGAAGGCGGCCGTGAGGGTGAGGGCCAGGAGAGCCGGGAACATTGTGACTTTTCCGATCATCGTTCCATCCTTTTTGGAGTGAATTGTCCAATCATCATACCACACTCTTGTGGATATATCGGGGAAGATCGAAATAAAAAAATTGCGAGAAGCTCCTTCTTTGTGTCACATGGCTACTACTCTATCGAAGAGTTTTATCGCCGTTTCCTGCGAGGGAGACGGTTTCAGCCGGCAAAGCCGTAAGAAACCGGTTTCTACGTTTCTTTTCGTTATTCCATGGAACGGATTGTTCGGGTCGCATGATAAGTATACTATCCAAACGGATACGGAAAGTTGCATCACCGAAAATTTTTTCGAAAAGCTAAAGCCATGAAGATGGATGTCGATATGTAAAGCATAATTTTGGTGTTCAAGTTGTTAAAATTTGACAAATATTAAAGGGAGAATGTTTTTCATGTCCAGTGTGGTAGGTTACGTCAAA
>NZ_JAOZOZ010000185.1 GCF_029933015.1 Hydrogenimonas sp.
GTTCACCCTTCCCCATTCCCCTGTGCCCGTCTCCACCCAGAGGGCACATCTCGTCCGACCGTTCCCGCGCCAGCACTTTGATCGTGAGCATCGAGACGATCACTTCCACGATACTCGCCAAAATGAACGCTTCGTAGTGGAACTCGTCGATGCTTCGGGCGTGAAACGCCAGTGTCGCCACGGCGATCAGCAGTGTCAGGGGCATCGCGTGGGAGAAGGCGATCAGCATCGCGTTTCTGAAGCCGCAGAGCCGCACGAACGCGAACGATGCCAGCACCCGCACGAAGATCATGATCGATGCGATGATGAAGGCAAAGAGTACGAGCCCCTCTTTCTGCAGCGCTTCGTAAGGCAGCGAACTTCCCACATAGATGAAAAAGATCGGGATCAGAAATCCGAAACCGAAACTGGAGATTTTCGCCTCCAGATCCTCTTTGTGGGAGAAGAAGGTGGCGATGAAGACTCCGGCGATGAAAGCGCCAAAGGCGAGCTCCAGCCCAAGATAGAGCATGATCGCCAGCATGATGAAGAGTGTCGCCATGCTGAGGCGAATATCCTGCTCTTTCGTATCGAAGTAGGGCATCATGACGCTGCGGATCTCCGGATACCACCAAAAGAGCAGATGCAGCAGGTAGTAGACCAGCGCCATCGCTCCGATGAACATGGCAAGGACCGAGATTTTGAAGAAAAAGTCGAGCCCCAGACCGTAGTGGATACCGGCGCTCGCCAGTGTCAGGACGATGATGGAG
This sequence comes from Hydrogenimonas sp., assembly GCF_029933015.1. Classification (GTDB taxonomy): domain Bacteria; phylum Campylobacterota; class Campylobacteria; order Campylobacterales; family Hydrogenimonadaceae; genus Hydrogenimonas. The sequence continues at coordinate 750 of NZ_JAOZOZ010000185.1, forward strand.
ATGAGCTCCCCCAGGATCCCCACCGTGATGGAGAGCTTGACCCAGGGCGTCTCCTTGCCGTACTCCTTGGAGAGCGTGGCGATGAGGCCTACGGAGATGAGCGGAAAGATCACCATAAAGACGAAACTCATCCCCAGCTGGTAGGCGATGAGCACCGAAAGGGCGTAGAGGATACCCAGATAAGCAAAGCCGGTCTTGAGGATCGTGACGTCGGTCCTGAGCAGCTTCTTGACGTTCACCTCCATCCCCGCCACGAACATCAGATAGAGAAAGCCGAACTCCGCCACCAGTTCGAAAATGTGGTTCGGCTCCGTACCGAAGAGCCCGATCCCCCCGGCGATGGAGCCCAGAATGATCTCCACGGGCGTCGTCGGCAGCTTGACCAGCTTCGCGATGAAGGGTGCCACCCAGATCAGCAGCGACAGGGTGACGATGATGAGCACCTCACCGCTCATGGCAACTCTTCGCGATCTCGTATCCGTGGCGCGCCAGCATGGCGTGATCGCGCATCGGATCCTTGCCTTTCGTCGTCAGGTAGTTGCCGATGACGATGGCGTCGGCTCCCGCTTCGAAGATCCTGTAATCCTCCTCGCCGAAGGTGATCTCCCGTCCGCCGGCTACCATGATGCGCCGATCCCCCAGTACCTCCCTGGCGGTGCGGATCCACGCCAGCGCCTCTTCGGGGGGCAGCGTCTCTCCTTCCAGCGGAAGCGCAGGATTGGGGTGGAAAAAGTTCAGAGGCACCGAATCTGGATCGAGAAAGCGGATCGATTCGAGCATCGAAAGACGATCCTCCGGCCTCTCCCCCAGCCCGAAAATTCCGCCGGTGCAGAGCTTGAGCCCTGCCTTCTTGACGTTTTCGCACGTCTCGTACCGCTCGCGCCAGCCGTGGGTCGTACAGATGTTCGGGTAGAAGGCTTCCGAAGTCTCCAGGTTGTGGTTGTAGCTGTCGACGCCGTGATCTTTGAGGATCCTCAGCTGCTCCGTCGTCGCCGTACCGTTGCAGGCGATGAGCCCCAGCCCGTCGACCTCCTTCTTGACCGCTTCGGCCGCTTCGCAGACGAAACGAAGCGTCTTCTCGTCCACGCCCCTGCCCGCCGTCACGAGACAGAAACCGACCGCCTTCCGCGCTCTCGCCCGCTTCGCCTCCTCGACGATCGTCTCGACGGGTTTGTGGTAGTAGCGCTCGATGTCGGCCCCGTGCTTCACGCTCTGGGTGCAGAATTTGCAGTCTTCCAGACAGTGGCCGCTGGAGATGTTGCTGATGGCGCAGAGAAAGATCTTTTTGCTCATACCCGGGCTCTTTGGCATATTTTTCTCTCAGTGTGCCACATCGTCTCTTTGATGCGTCTTTGAAAGTGCGTCACGTCCCACGCATCCTCCCTCACCTCCAGCAGCACCGCCTCGCTGACGGGCTTGTTACGCGCGCACGCTTCCCCGGGATTGAGAAAGAGTTTCCCGTCGGTCCGGCACTCCAGAGAAAATTTGTGGGTATGGCCGAAGACGATCAGATCCGCATCGGGCGAAAGAAACCAGGGATGGTGCATCAGCTTCACCTTCAGATCCCCGATCTCGAAATAGTGGGGTTCCCTGAAAAGATGATAACGCTCCGTCAGATGCGCGAGCTTCCGGTCGTTGTTCCCCAGCACCGCCACATAGGGCAGCCCCGTCGCCTCCATATAGGCCAGCGTCTCCTCTTTGCCGATATCTCCCGCATGAATCAGAAACTCCGCACCGTTTTCGACGAGCGTATCGATCGCCTTTCGGGCACGCCCCACTTTTTTGTGAGTATCCGAGAGGATGCCCAGTTTCATTGGG
>NZ_JAOZOZ010000186.1:0-1378 GCF_029933015.1 Hydrogenimonas sp.
GAATCCTTTGGGTACCTGGGTCTTCGTGACGACCTTGCGGTTTTCTATCGCCAATATTTTATCGCAATAGGGAAGCAGCCGCTCGTCGTGGGTGACCATAATGATGGCCACATTCTGCTCTTCCACGATATTTCTGAGCATCTTGACCACATTGACGGCCCGGGTCATGTCCAGTGCCGCCGTCGGTTCGTCGGCCAGGATGATCTGCGGTTCGTTGGAGAGCGCACGGGCGATGGCGGCCCGCTGGTTCTGGCCGCCGGAGAGCCGGCTGGGCATGGCGTCGCGTTTATCGCCGATATCGAAGTAGTTCAGAAGCTCCATGGCTTTCTTTTCCGACCTTTCGTCGCTCCAACCGTTGGAAAGAGGTATGAGCTTGACGTTTTCGATGATGTTGAGAAACGGGATCAGGTAGTGCGCCTGAAAGATAAACCCCAGTTTTTCCCGGCGGATTTTACGGGTATCGGGGATCGACCAGCGGTTTTCGTCCCACACCAGCTTCTCCCCCAGCCATATCCTGCCCGAGGTCGGTTTCTCCACGCATCCGAGCATCATCAAAAGCGTCGTCTTTCCCGCGCCGCTGGGGGCTACGAGTGCCGCGAACTCCCCCTTTTTGACCTCCAGGGACGCATTTTCGAGGACCCGTACTTCCGTGTCGCCCGATCCGAAAATTTTGGTCAGCCCTTCGACTTTGATACCCACATCGCTCATCTTCTCTCCTTCCCGTTCCCTGTTCCCATTTCCCGTTTACCATGTCTCATCCTATCGCCGATCTCGGGTCGGCTTTGATCGCCTTGTAGACGCCAAAAAGGCTCGAGAGTATCGAAGCCATCAAAACGATACCGAAAAGCGCCCAGGCGTCCGGTACTTCGAGGACCACCCTTTTGGGAAACCTGTCCCAGATGGCGTGGGCGAAAAGATTGCCGAACACGAAAGCGAGAATCCCAAGCGTCAGAGTCTCCTGCATGATCATTTTCGTGATCGTCAGATTCGGCAGACCGACCAGTTTCATGATCGAGATCTCCTTGATCTTCTCCAGCGTCATCGTATAGATGATCAGTGCGATGATGATACTCGAGACCACGACGAGAATCACCGTGAACATTCCGATCTGTTTGCTGGCCATTTCGATGACGTTTTTGGTCAGAAGGGTACGCTGCTCTTCCGCCGTGAAGACGCCCAGGTGTTTCCATCGACGAAGGTTCCGGGCTGTCTCGATAGGGTCGGCGCCGGGTTGGAGGGTGGCCACCACGGTGTTTACCAGATGGTTGTCGGCCTGTACGTTGAGCCCCCTGGCCCGGTCGTTGCGGATACGGGCGTTGGAGTAGAGAAACTGCAGCTCCTGGGCGTCTTTGAGGCTGACGTAGATGACCGGGTCGCC
>NZ_JAOZOZ010000186.1:1478-2551 GCF_029933015.1 Hydrogenimonas sp.
TTTTTGTGCGGGTCGGGGACGAGGATCCTGCTGTGGGCATCGATCCCTTCGACGGCCACTCTCTCACCGCTGCGTCCCAGCACTTTCAGAGGCTTGAAAAAGGCTTCACCGTTTTCGTAGAGCCATACCCCGCCGTGGACCATCACCCGGGCCGGTATCGTCAGGACGCCGGAGAGTTTTCCCGTGACGATGCGGACCTCGGCCTGCTCGTTGATGAAAAAGGGTTTCGGCAGCTCGTCGAAGGCCACATCCACGATTCGCTCTTCGGTGACCGGGTCGCTTTCGGCCTCGATCCGCACGACTTCGCCATCCAGGGGCGCGCCCTCTTTCGACCGCAGGACGATGGCGGCTTTCTGTCCTGTTTTTATATCACCGCTGATCCGTTCGTCGATGTTGGCTTTCACCCATATTTCATCGGCTTTGACGACCGTAATGACGGGCTGTTGGGGCGCGATGGTCTGACCGGCGCGCGCCTCTTTGCTCACGACATATCCGTCGACGGGCGAGAGGACCGTGAGTCTGCCGATCCTCTCTTCGATCGCCTCCAGGTTTTTCAGGGCTCTTCGCTTTTCCGCGCCGGCCGAGGCGATTCTGGCTTTGGCGGCCTCGATGGCGGCCTCGAGGGAGTGTAGATCGGTCCGCGCCTTGTCGTATTCCGCCTGGGCCGCATACCCTTTGCGGTAGAGTCTCTCGTAGCGCACGAAGGTCAGGTGCGCCAGTTCACGCTGGGCTTTCAGACTTTCGAGCTCCTTTTCGGAGGCGATCTTTTCCAATCCCGCTTTTTCCACCAGCGCCCGGGCCTGGGCTTTCTGCTGTCGCAGATCCACGGGATCGATTTCGGCGACGATCTCTCCTTTTTTCACCCACTCTCCCTGATCTTTCTTCACGTTCAGCAGTTTTCCCCCGAAATTCGACGAAACGGGGTAGAAGTTTTTCGCGCTGACGGTACCGATGCCGAAAACCGTCAGCTTCAGATCCCCTTTTTCGGGCGTGACATAGCCGTAGGTCGCTTTGGGAATGTAGACTTTCTGGTAAAAAAGCCAGGCTCCCGCCGCGACCAGCGCGAGGATGAC
>NZ_JAOZOZ010000187.1 GCF_029933015.1 Hydrogenimonas sp.
CAGCCATTTGCCGAAAGCGCTCTTGCCGGTACCGGGAGGTCCGTAAATACAGAGGCGTGCGGCGGGGTTTCGGGCGATCCCGTCGGCGATTTCCGCCAGATCGGCGTCGCAGTTGACCAGCTGCGGGTCGTAGGCGCCGGTGACCATCCGGGTCGCCTTTTTTAGCGGGCGGTACCCCTGGGCCTCGAGAGTGGCCGATACGATGGAAAGGGCGTAGGTATCGGCCTCCTTTTTATCGGGGTCGATCAGCGCCAGTACCTCGGCGGCACGGGAGAGCACGGCCGGAGCGGCGGCGGGGTGTTCGGCCATGGCCCGAAGGGTCGGCTCCTCCACCCGTTTCCCGAACGCCTCTTTGGCGATCTGCAGCCGCTTGCTCTGCGGGGGTACGGGCATACGCACCACCAGATCGAAACGGCGCAGCATCGCTTCGTCCATCATGGCAATGGAGTTGGATATCCAGACCGTGGGGACCGGGGCGTTTTCCAGAATGCGGTTGAACCACCCTTTGCGGCTCTGGGTGGGCTTTTGGCCGAAGAGTGACGAAATCGGATTGATCTCCTCGAAGATATCCTCGATCTCGTCGAACATCAGCAGCACCTTCTTGCCGGAGAAGAGGTACTGGGCGCTCTTGAAGGCGTTGATGCGGTTTCGGCCGTTCAGGGGCTCATCGTCCTCGTCGGCGTAGCTGATCTCGAAAAGACGCAGATCCATCGCAGAGGCCATAGTCTTGACCCATTCGGTCTTGCCGGTGCCCGGAGGGCCGTAGAGCAGGATGTGGGCACCTGTCTTCCGGGTGGCTGCCGCCTTTTGCATATAACGAAGCATCAAGGAGCGCTCTTTGGCCATGTGGCTAAAATCCTCCAGGTTCAGAGAGGGCGCCGAGACCCGGCGCACCGCCTCCTTGAAGATCTCGTACAGATCCTCCCCCTCGTAGCTCATCATCATGTCGGCGAAGCCGCTGGAGAGCAGATCGAGCTTGCCGCGCATGGAGTTGCCGCCGAAGTTGCGATCGACACCGAGCAGTCCCGACCGGGCCAGCGTGCCCCGGGGCGAGAGGATGCGACCGAGAGATCTGTAGTCGGTATCCAGTACGGCAGCCAGCAGCATCTGGGCCCTGGCGGTATGAAGCGGTTCGAAAAGATCGAAGAGATCGTCGAGCTCCGGGCTGTAGTGGAGCAAAATGGCGAACCGCAGCAGGTCGGCCTCCAGATCCTTCAGATCCACGATGCGGCGCAGGCGGGCCAGGTTGGTTTCCAGGGTTTCGGGGTAGTCGGCGGGCTCTTTCAGCGTCTGCGCACATACGGCTCGCACCGCCTCGATCACTTCGCGGCGATCCTCCAGAACATCCTCTTCCAGATGGGCCACCCCCAGAAGCTGGGCCAGCGAATCCCGGCAGAAGCCGTGTTCGTTCACGAACAGCGGCAGGGCGTTGAAGCGCAGCAGCAGCGTGGCGACGATCTTTCTGATCATGGGGGTTTCAGGCGTCTCCAGCGTAAAAGTCCGGTTCCTGTTTCGTCTTCGCATCGTGGCCTCCTTATTCGGTAGCGTTATCCTACCGTGCCGTCATGACAACGTCGTGTCGCTGTTTAAGGTAGAATCGTTACAATTAAGAGAAAAAGGGTTGAGCCATGGCGCTTCCTTTTCATAAAGAGCAGACGACCACAAAGCAGAGGCGGCGGGAACTCTACAAAAACACGACCGACCGCCTCGCCATGATTCTCTCCCGACTCTACGCGGGGGAGATCCTCTCGATGAAAGAGCTGGCGCAGGAGTGCCAGGTCTCCATCCGAACGATCCAGCGGGACATCAACGAAAGACTGATCGACACACCCATCAGAAAATCGGGCGAAAAGGTGACGCTCGCCTGGCGGGAGAGCGAAGAGAGAGCGCTGAGCGCCGAGGAGCTGGCCGTGCTGGAGATGCTCGAAAAACTGAGCGAAAAGCAGGGGCACGAGTTCCACGCCAAAGCCCACCGGGTACTCAGGAAGCTCAAAGCCCAGGCGGCCAACCCCTACTACTTCCACCTCCCCACCGAATCGCTGGACGCGATGCTGGCCAAGGCGGTGAAGTTCGAAAAGGCGATCAAAAAGCGCCGTCTGGTCCACTGCCGCTACCGGATGGACAAAGGCAACTACGACATCGACATCAAACCGCTGAAGATCGTCAACTTCCAGGGCTACTGGTATGTCCTGGCCATGGATGCCCGTAATGACGTCGTCAAGAAGTACCTATTGAGACACTGCTCGAAAATCCGCCTCGACGAAGAGATCTTCACACCACCCAAGGATATTGACGATGCCATATCCAGAGCTCTGGCCATCTGGTTCGAGCCGGATACCGAGCCTTTCGAGGTGCGGCTCTTCATCGACGGGTCGGTGGCGAAGTATTTCGAGAGAAAGCCTCTCGCGCCGACTCAGCGCATCGAGGGCAAAGATGCCGACGGGAGCCTGGAGGTGGTGGTGACGATCACCCACGAGATGGAGATCGTGCCGACGATCAAGCAGTGGCTGCCCCATCTGCGGGTGCTGGAACCGAA
>NZ_JAOZOZ010000058.1 GCF_029933015.1 Hydrogenimonas sp.
CCGCGCATGATTTCGATGACCGGTTTGGTCTCGTACATCGGATCGATCACTTTGTTTCTCACGGCGATGGAGGGTTCGGGTCCGCCGAAGGTCTTGACCGGGTCGGTCCTTTCGAGATAAGTACACTCCGGCAGCACGACATCGGCGAACATGACCGTATCGCTGGGCATCGTGTCGATCGCCACGATCAGATCGAGCCCTTTGAGGAATTTGGCGGTTTTGGCCGTATTGGGCATGTTCATCATCGGATTGTGCTTGTAGAGGAACATTCCCCGGATCGGGTAGACGCTTTTGCCTTCGAGTACGCGGTTTCTGAAACCGATCCAGGATCCTCCGCCCGATACGATCGCACAGTCGGAGTAGCCGGGTTTTCCTTTGGCGCGGGCGACATCCACCCCTTCGGCCTGGGCGTACATCGGCGCGACGATGTCATGGCCTTTAAGAGGCAGCTTTTTCCCGAAGACGAGCCCGCCTTTCGTGTCGATACCGCCTCCGAGCGCCTGGAAGATCGCCATGGCACGGCGAAGCTGGAAATCGTTTTTGGCGAAAGTACTTCGGCGGCCTGGATAGTAGACCGCTTTGGGGGCGTGCTTCATGAAGTCGCGGGCGATCTCGTAGATATCCTTGGCCGGGATGCCCGTGATCTTTTCGGCCCATTCCGGCGTGTACTCTTCGGCGTAGAGGTGATTTTTGTACTGCTTGAAGCCGTTGAAATACTTCTCGACATAGGCTTTGTCGTAGAGCTCCTCCATCACGGCGACATAGGTGAGCGCCAGAACGAAGGCCAGGTCGGTACCCGGCTTGATCGGCAGCCATTTGTCCGCTTTGGCGGCCGTGTTGGTAAAGCGCGGATCGACGCAGATCAGTTTGGCGCCGCGTCCCTTGGTACGCTTGAAAAAGTCCATCGTATCAGGCGTGACGATCGCTTCGGCGCGGTTGGCACCCGCCATGATGATGTACTCCGCATTCTCCAGATCCGCCTGGGGATAGGCACCGATCGTGACACCGTAGCCCGAAACGACGGTCCGAAGACACAAGGACGCGTGATTGAGCCAGTTGGAAGAGCCGAAACCGGTATAGAACGTCTTGAACGTATGCTCGGCCATTCCCTCGCCGGCACAGAAGAAGATCGTCGACCGGTTGTCCTTCTCTTCGTCCAGGATCTTCGCCAGGCCCGGAAATTTGTCGGTACCGTTCAAAATCGCGTCGTAGGCTTCGTCCCACGAAACACGCTTGAATTTTCCCTCACCCTTCTCTCCGACGCGTATCATCGGATATTTCAGCCTGTCCGGATCGTAGAGCGCCTGAATACCGGCATTTCCCCGGGGACAGAGCATGTTGCGGGATTTCGGAAACATCGGGTTGGGATCGAGCTTGGTCACGACCCCGTCTTCCACCCGCGCCAGCGCCGCACACTTGTTGACGCACATTTCGCAGAGTGTGGGGATCAGTTCCGCTTCACCCGTACCGGTTTTCGTAGTGATGGAGAGCTCTCCATGTTCCTTTTCGTTGGAAAAAAGATTGCTCGGTGCCATCGACATGCCGCCAATTACGGTCATCGCGACGCTGCCCTGCAGGAAGCGTCTTCGGGAAATTTCGACCGCCATATCTCCTCCTTCTATATCAATATAATTCCATCATAAATAAGACATATTTAATCTTATTTATAAAGTCACATTAAATTTTAGTACAAAGAAGCTTATACTATTCTTCTTATGCTTTTTATCAGTAAATTTGAACAATAGAGATTTTATCTGGCAGAATTATCAAATGTTACGAAGATACATCAAGCACCGAATTTGAAAAGAGAGAATTTTTCGAGAAAAGCGATAGAGTGAAAATTGAAATTGAAGGGACAGCGGGAAATGGAGACGACAATTGCCGTCTCCGTAATTCAATTGGCTTCGGGATTGAAAGAGTAGTAGAGGTATTTCGCCATCGTCTGGGGATCGACGTGGATACCTTTTTTCTTTTCGAGGACTTCCATATTGTGGGTCATCGCTTCGTGCTTGCTCGCTTCGAACCCTTTCTCTTTGAGGTTCATCAGCGCATCGAAGAGCTCGTTGATATCCTTGTCGTTGAGGGCCGGGCCCTTTTTGGCGGGGTTCCCCTCGCCGTTGGCACCGTGACACTTCTTGCAGTATTTTTCATAGATTTGCGCATTGCTCATCTCCACCGCCATCGCACCGGCGCTCAATACCGTCATACAGGCGACGGCTCCCACTATTTTTTTCATTCGCATAGTTTCTCCTTCTTCGGAAATATTTTTCATTTTATCGTCAAATCGTGAAATCATTGTGAATGACGTCCGATTTTACATCAGGCCCCGCATCATCAGGTTCCAGTACATCGGCTTGAGCATATAGAGGTCGAATGCCCACCATATCCAGCGAGGCTTCGAAGGATCGAGCGGGAACGACGGCGCCGGTCCGTCGTAGTTGAACTCCGCCAGCATGATTTCACCATATTCCGTTTTCAAAGGACAGACGGTATAACCGTCGAATTTCTCGGTCGGTTCCTTGCCTTCCATGACAGAAACCAGGTTCTCCTGCAGGATCGGTCCGTGGTGACGCGCCGAACCACCCGTCTTTCCGAGGGGAATACCGAGAATATCGCCGATACCGAAGACGTTTTTGTACTTGATGTGCTGGAGTGTATAGCGGTCTGCCGCCATCCACCCTTTGGCCGTACCCTTCTGCCAGCCGATCGGAGAGTTGGCGACGGCGTCGACACCCTTCATCGGAGGAACGATGTGAATGAAGTCGTACTTCATTTTGACTTTCTTGACCATCGGAATGACCTCGAACTCTTCGAGATCCTCGTCCCACTCCCCTTTTTCGAGATAGTGATAGTCGAAAGTCGCCATTTTGTCATCGGGATCGATCTCCACCAAATCGTGGCCGAAGGCGTCGTAGATGTTGCCGTAATCGACCGTCAGCTTCAGCAGGGTCTGGTTGTAGGATTTGATACCGAAGAGCTTGCCACCCTTTTTGGCGAAGGTGAATTTCGCGTTGTCGTGGATGTCCTTGCCACCAAGAGGGCTGTTGCCGCGGAGCATGTCGTCGCTCAGATAGAGAATCTTCTGGGGCGCGCCACCACACTTGATCGGCGTGCTCGGCTGCGTACAGATGACGTGCAGAGGGTTGCCAGGATCGCGTTTTTCCGCTTCGGCGCGCAGTTGCTTGAACCACTCCCATGTGGCCACACCGCCTTTGGCCGTTCCTTTCACCGGATCGTTCAGATAGACGCTGGAGATCCCTTTCTGTCCGACCAGATCGGGACTCATACCCTTGATACGTTCGTAGTCGTACTGCAGACCCGTCGCCACGATCAGGAAGTCGTAGCCGATCTTTCCGTTTTTGGCCGTCTCGACACTGTTGCTGTCCGGATCGAACGCCTTGACTTCGTCCTTGACCCATTTGACCCCATCGGGCATCAGGTCGGCGTTGGGCTTGCGAATGTCCTCTTCGGTGTAGAGACCTGCCGCCATGAAAACCTGGCCGGGCTGGTAGAGATGGATGTCGTTGGGAGCGATGAGTACGATTTCGGCATTGGGTGCCGCTTTTCTCATGCGCGCAGCCGCCATGATACCGCCGGCACCGCCGCCGACGATGACGATTTTGGCCTTCTTGTCACTGGAAGCCATCGCCTTGGTCGCCGCGTTGGCGGATGTGGGCGCCGTGCCCATCATCGTCGCCGCTCCTCCGAGGCCCATCAGCTTCAGAGCGTCGCGTCGGCTCATGCCCTCTTTCTTCATGAGCTCTTCGATAACCTCCTGGCTATGTTTCAACATTTTTTTGTCCATACTGTCACTCCTGTAATTGCGAATGTCCCTATTATAAGTATTAAAGGTAAAAATTATCTTATTTTTACATCAGTATATTTTATCGACGAGTAGTTGGATCGAGCGGCGGCCATTGAACTCGTTGACCTGAAGAGTCCCTGAAACATCGATATTCCGGCCCGGAGAGACCATTTTTTCGAAACCGAACTGAATGGCCTGCAAAGAAAAATTTTTATCGCCTAAAAGCAGCCTCATATGGTTTTTTTCGGCCCCGATCGCATTGGCATCAATAACACTGATATTTTTGATCAGAAATTTTGGTCGTTGATTGGCTTCTCCATAAGGTTCGTAGCGATTGAGTATCTCCATCAGCTCCCAGTCGATCTCCCCAACGGGAAGCACCCCCAAAACATTCTCTTTGGGCAGGAACAAAGAGGGGTCGAGTCTTGCGGCATGATCGCAGATCCTCTCCCGCAGTGCTTCGATATCGCCCGCTTTGAGTGAAAGGCCCGCCGCCATCTTGTGGCCGCCGAATCCCGTCAGCACCTCCCGACTCGCCTCCAACAGGCCGAAGAGATCGACATCGCCGATACTGCGGCCGCTCCCTTTCGCCCTCTCCCCGTCGATCGACAGGACGATCGCCGGCTTCTTGAAGCGGTCCACCAGGCGCGAGGCGACGATGCCCACGACACCTTCGTGCCACCCCTCTCCGGCGACCACGAGAAGAGGGGCTCCGGGATCGGCCTGTTCCAATGCGGCCTGGGTGGTTTCCGCTTCGATCCGGCGCCGCTTCCGGTTGAGCCCATCGAGCGCCAGCCACCCTTCGCTCGCCTCGCCGAGATTCCTTGCACGCAGAAACCTCAACGCTACAGAAGCGTCCTCCATCCGTCCGGCGCTGTTGATCCGGGGTGCGATGCCGTATCCGATATCCTCCGCCGTAAAACGGCTCTTTCCCAGATAGGCCCGTACCGCTTCGAAAGCGGGACGCCTCGACGCCGAGAGCATCTCGAGTCCCTTTTGCACGAGAGGACGGTTGATGGAAATCAGCGGCATCACGTCCGCCACGATGGCCAGAGCCAGCAGATCGAGAAATCGCCCCATCTTCAGGTCGATCCCCATCCGCTGCTTGAGCGCACCGATCAGAAACCACGCCACCTGCGCCCCGCATATCTCGGGATAGGCGAAACTGCACTCGGATTTCTTGGGGTTGACGATGGCAAAAGCGTCGGGAAGGGTTTCGGCGGGAGTGTGATGATCGGTGATGATCAGGTCGATACCGCGCGCTTTGCAGCGCTCGGCCGCCTCGAAAGCCGTGATACCGTTGTCGACGGTGACGACCAGATCCGCTTCGATGCGGTCGACGATGTTCGGAGAGATGCCGTAGCCGTCACGAAAACGGTTCGGAATGAGACTTTGGACCGGGTAGCCGACGATCTCGAAAAACTCCTCCATCAGCGCCGTCGAGACGACGCCGTCGACATCGTAATCGCCGACGACGACGATACGCTCTTTTTTTTCGATCGCCCGGACGATCCTCTCCGCCGCCCGGTCCATATCGTGCAGTTGGGAAGGAGAAGGCAGCTCTCTGAGGCTTTTGAAGCCGTCACCGAAACGCGCCTCGAGAATCGCTTCGATCTTCTCCTTGGTCAGCAGAGGGAGGCCGCCCTCCATCGGTGTCGAACGCCGCGTCACTCGTTTTCGGCGTTTTTGGCACTCAACGCGGCCCTGGAGAAGGCGAGAATCGACGGATTGGGATTCTGCAGGCGCGACGTGAACTCGGGGTGGAACTGCACACCCAGGAACCAGGGATGATCCTTGACCTCCACCGCTTCGATCAGGCCGTTGCTCTCGCCCGAGACGATCATCCCGGCCTTCTCGAGCCGGTCACGGTAGGCGGGATTGGCTTCGTAGCGGTGGCGGTGACGCTCGTAGATGATCTTTTTGCCGCCGTAGGCCTCGAAGAGTTTCGTCCCCTCCCTGATCTCGCAGGGATAGGCGCCCAGGCGCATCGTACCGCCCAGGGGGCTTTTGTGGGTGCGCACCTGCTTTTCGCCCGACTGGTCGATGAACTCGTCGATCAGATAGATCAGCGGCTCGGGCGTTTCGGGATCGAACTCCACCGAATTGGCCGCTTCGATGCCCAGTACGTTGCGGGCGTACTCGATCATGCTCAGCTGCATCCCCAGGCAGATGCCCAGGTAGGGAATCTTGTTTTCGCGGGCGTGTTTGATCGCCATGATCTTGCCCTCCACGCCCCGCACGCCGAATCCGCCGGCGACGAGAATGCCGTCGACTTCCCCGATCGTCTCCTCGACACCCTTTTCCTCGATGTCCTCGCTGTCGACCCAGTGCAGGTTGATCCGCGTATCCAGCGCTGCACCGGCGTGGATCAGCGCCTCGGTCAGGGACTTGTAGGACTCCTTGAGGCCCAGGTATTTACCTACGAAGGCGATCGTGATCTCGTCGCGGGGGGCGATGATCCGCTTGACCAGGATGTCCCACTCCTCCATGTTGGGCTCTGTGTCGGCGAGATGGAACCGTTTGATCAGCGGATGCATGATGCCGTCTTTGAGAAAGTTGAGGGGCACCTGGTAGATCGTCGGTGCGTCCATACACTCGATGACACTGTCCATGTCCACATCGCAGCTGACGGCGATCTTTTTACGGAGCTCCTTCGGGAGCGGCTTCTCGCAACGGGCGATGATCATATGCGGCGTGATACCGATGCGCCGCAGCTCCTGCACGCTGTGCTGGGTCGGTTTGGTTTTGAGTTCCCCGGCGGCCTTGATGTAGGGGACCAGCGTGACGTGGATGTTGATGACCCTCTCGCTGCCCAGTTCGTGCTTGATCTGGCGGATCGTCTCCAGAAACGGCAGCCCTTCGATGTCGCCGACCGTACCGCCCAGCTCCACGATCAGCACGTCCTTGCCCTTGCCGGCCGCGAAGATACGCTGCTTCACCTCGCCCACGATATGAGGGATTACCTGGATCGTCTTGCCAAGATACTCGCCCTTGCGCTCTTTCGTCAGAACGGAGTGGTAGATCTGCCCCGTGGTGAAGTTGTTCTTTTTGCTCAAATCGACGTTCAGGAAACGCTCGTAGTGCCCCAGGTCGAGATCCGTCTCGGCACCGTCGGCCGTGACGAAGACCTCCCCGTGCTCCAGGGGACTCATCGTCCCGGGATCCATGTTCAGATAGGGGTCCATCTTCAAAATCGAGACGTTCAGCCCCGTCTGTTTCAGAAGCGTCCCCACGCTCGCCGCCGTGATTCCCTTGCCCAGAGAACTCAGAACACCGCCGGTTACGAAGATATATTTGGTCATGCACAGCCCCTCGATCGCAAAAGTAAAATCTTTTGCGATTGTATCCAATGGCCCCTAAGGGGGAGGTAAAGTGGGGAACAGGGAAACGGGAATCGGGAAACGGGAAAGAGGGAAAGAGGGAACGGGGAACAGGGAACGGGGAATGGGGGTGCTTTTCAGGTTGCGAAAAGCCTGCAGCGCATCGCTTCGGCCACCAGGAGCCTCGCCATCTCCTGGCTTTCGACAACCACGTGGTCCACATCCAGGCCCGCGATCAGTTCCGCTTCGGAGCGGGTTTTCACCTTCGCCACGACGTTGGCTTCGGGGGCCGTGTTTTCCAGGGCTTCGCAGATGAGTCTGAGGTGTCGGGCGTTGTCCACGGCGACGATGACGGCGCTCGCCTGCGCGACGTTGAAATGCTTCAGGGTCTCCTCGTTGGCGGCGTTGGCGAAAAAGATCGGCTCTCCCGCCTTCTGCCCCTCTTCCATGCGGTGGATGTCGTGCTCCAGGACCACATAGTGGGCCTGCTGCTTTTTGAGCTCTTCGGTCACCTTCTGCCCGAGGGGGCCGTAGCCGCAGACGACGACATGGTTCGAAAATCCCGTCGATTCGACCCTGGCGAACTCCGGCTCCGGTTCGGGCATGATCATGTCGGCGATATCGCGAATGCGCCCAAGGATGAAAACGGAGACGATCATCGAGACGATGATGGCGCTGAGCATGACCTGGGTGATGCGCATATCCAGCAGGCCGTTCGCCTGCGCCAGGGCGAAGACCGCCAGGGCGAACTCCCCCACCTGTGAGAGCGTGAGGGCGGTTTTTAGCGCCACACGGGGACGGGTGAAGAAACGCAGAAAGAGAAAGATCGTACCGAATTTCATCGCCATCACGGCCAGCGCGATCACGAGGATCCAGCCGATGTTCTGGGCCACCACGGCCAGGTCGATCTGCATGCCCACCGTCGTGAAGAAGAGGCCAAGCAGCAGATCCCGGAAAGGCACCAGTTCCGCCTCGATCTTGTATTTGTAATGGGTTTCGGCGAGCATCATGCCGGCCAGAAAAGCCCCCAGCGAGTAGCTGAAGCCGAAAAAGTGCGCCAGCTGCGCCGACCCGACGACGATCAGCAGAATCGTGGTCAGAAAGATTTCGGTGGAGTTGGTCCTGGCGATCTGCGTCAGGACCCATTCGAGAAGATATTTACCGACCAGATAGATGATGATCCCCACCGCCACGGCGTCGATCAGCGTCTGCCAGAGCATCCCTCCCAGGTCGCCGCTTCGGGAGGAGAAGATCGTGATCATCAGCAGGATCGGAATGACCGCCATATCCTGAAAGATCAGGATGCCGACCGCTTTGCGCCCGTAGGGGGCGTGCATCTGCCCCGATTCGCTCAGCATCTTCAAAACGATCGCCGTCGAGGAGAGCCCCAGGGCGAGCCCCACGATGATGGAGCCCTGAAAGGGCAGCTCCGCAAGTTTGTGAGCCAGAAAACCGAAAACCACGGCGCTCAGCGTCAGTTGCATGAAACCGAAGAGAAAGACTTCCCGTTTCATCCTGACCAGATGGCGATAGGAGAACTCCAGCCCGATCGTGAACATCAAAAAGACGATGCCGAACTCCGCGATATGGTTCAGCTGCTCGGTGAAATCGTGGTGCAGATCGAAAAATGTGGTGACGGCGACACCCGTGATGATGTAACCGATGACGGTGGGAATGTTGAAACGCTTAAGCAGCGAATTGATGACGACGGAGAGAAAGGTCGCCAGAAGGATGATCGAGAGGTAATTCATACCCGATTATATCAAAGGTGCCGCAGCAAAGTGGCGACGAAATCGTGCAACCCGCCGAAAATCAGCGGGCCGAAGAAAAGAAGCCGGAAGAATGCCGGTGACTTCGGCATGCCTATCAGGCGTTTTTGAGCGCTTTGCTCCACGCTTCCATCGCTTCGTTGGCCTGGGGATTGGGCGCTTCCATGAAGATGACGACGAATTTGTCACCCATGTCGCTGACACCGATGGAGCGGGGGCGGACCGCCATCACTTCCGGTGTCGGAAGCTCTTTGCCGAAACAGAAGACGATGTTTTTCGCGGCCTTGATATTCTCGTTGACATTGCCTTCGGG
The DNA here is from genome assembly GCF_029933015.1 of Hydrogenimonas sp. GTDB lineage: Bacteria > Campylobacterota > Campylobacteria > Campylobacterales > Hydrogenimonadaceae > Hydrogenimonas. Next base: position 9,208 of record NZ_JAOZOZ010000058.1, read on the forward strand.
CAAAGATGTGGTGTGGGCGTAGTGGTCGAAGGTCGCGATATAGACGGCCACCGGATGGGCGTCGATCTTCTCTTTGAAATAACTGATCACGTCGTCGACCGTTTTGCACGTCGTCTCGTTCTTGTCGATGAAAAGCTCGAAAATGGGATACTTCTCTTTAAAGACTTTCTGGGTCATTCACACTCCTTGATTCGATGATGTTTGTCGTGGAATTGTATCGAAGAAAAAGAAAAACTCCACCGAATAATAATTATAAGGTGGAGTTCGAGAGATATTTTTAAGATTTGTCGGAGCCGTCACCCTTGTGGCAGCCCGTGTTGATTCCCAGAGGCAGGTAGAGAGGACAGATACCCACTGCGCCGGTCACGAGCGGTACAAGCCCTACGGCGCCCCACCAGTTCTGCGCCGCGACCCCCCATCCGATGATGGCGAGTCCCAGTACGATACGTACGATCCTGTCGATTTTTCCTTCGTTGCACATGATTTTCTCCTTTGGGTTTTACATACCAGGAATGCGGGGGATTTTGCCGAGTTTCGAGTTTCGGCAATACCATCCCCACCCTTTTTTGAGCCAGTGGCCGACGATCGGCATCGGGATCATCT
>NZ_JAOZOZ010000059.1 GCF_029933015.1 Hydrogenimonas sp.
TTCATCGGCATGGCGGGCGTCAACTCCCTGATTCAGGGATATGTCGAAAGCGGCGCGAGCGAGAGTATGGCCCAGACGATACAGAGCACCATCGCCAACATCAACGCCGTCGACACTTTTCTGCTCACGATGGCGATGACGGCGCTGGGGATGGGGACGCGCTTCGCCAAATTCAAGGGTCTGGGTCTGGCGCCTCTCTACGCCGCCAGCGCCATGTTCGCATGGCTGGTGATCGGCGGCTACTTCATCACCAAGGGGGTCGTCGCCGTTTTCTGATAGGCCCTCGGCCTATCCTTTGATCAGCAGAAATACGGTGAAGTAGTGAAACACGCTGCCGCCGAGCACGAAGAGGTGCCAGATGGCGTGGTTGAGCCTTATCGACTCTTTCGCGTAGAAGTAGATTCCCAGAGTGTAGATCAGGCCGCCGGTGAAGAGCCAGATGGCGGGAAGCCATCCCGCGTGGGCGACGAGAGGTTTCCATGCGATGACGATCAGCCATCCCATCACGGCGTAGAGGATGAGCGAAAACACCTCGAAACGTTTGGGAAAAAAGATTTTCAGCGAGATTCCTGCCAATGCCATACTCCAGACGACTCCGAAAAGTATCCATCCGAAAACTCCCCGCACACCCAGTAGTACGACGGGCGTGTAGGTCGATGCGATGAGCACGTAGATCGCTACATGGTCGAAGGTCTGCAGAATCGTTTTGATGCGCCGGTGCGTGATGGCGTGATAGAGGGTCGAAGCCCCGTACATCAGAATGAGGCCGACACCGAAGACGATGCTCGTGAGGATTTTTGTCGTATCGCCGCTCACGGCTGCCAGCGTCACCAATACGCCGAAACCGAACGTACTCAGAAAGAGGCCGAAGCCGTGGGAGATGGCGTGCCAGATCTCTTCGACGATGGAGAAGTCGTTGACATCCCGTTTCATCCGGCCTCTTTCAGATAAAGTCTGTTTCCGGAAACCGCGACGCCACACTTTTCAGGCAGTTTTTCGTAGAGCAGCGGGCTGTCGAGATCGGTGTAGCGTATCGTCCGCGGGAAAACGGTCGCCAGATGGATCGCCGCTTCGATCGAGGCCGGGGTTTCGAGCATGGAACCCATCATGCATTCCACACCGTTGCTTTCGCACCACGCCAGTATCTCTTTCGCTTTGGCGAGGCCGCCGCACTTCATCAGCTTGACGTTGACCATGTGGGCCGCTTCGGTTTCGATGATCTCTCTGACTTGTGCCAGTGTGAAGGCCGATTCGTCGGCCAGGATCGGTATGGGACTTTCGGCGGTGAGGCGGCGCATCCCCGCCAGATCTTCGGCCTTCAGCGGCTGTTCGATCAGTTCGATCCCCAGAGGCGCGATAGTTTCGATGAGACGCAGCGCCTCCTTCTCCTCCCAGGCCTGGTTGGCGTCTACCAGGATTGTCGCATCGGGTGCCGCCTCCCGTACGGCCCGGATACGCTGGAAATCCTTTCCGTCTCCGCCGCCCACTTTGACTTTGAGAATGTCCAGCCCCTTTCGCAAAAAATCCTGTGTCCGCTCCCCCATCGTTTCGGGAGCCTCCAGGCTCACCGTCACAGCGGTCTCCACCCCGGAGGGTTCTCCGGCGCCAAGATATCGCCATAGAGGTATCTCCGCCTTTTGGGCGAAGAGGTCGTGCAGGGCGATATCCAGGCACGCTTTGGCGCTGGTGTGGCCGCAGAGTCTCTCGTGCAGGAGTCGCTGGGCCTCTTCCATCGTCAGCGGCTTGTGCAGAAGCGGCGGCAGCAGTACATTTTGCAGACTGTTTCGGATGTCTTCCAGCGATTCCCCGGTGATCGCGACGGTCGGCGGCGCTTCGCCGATGCCGCGGCGTCCGCTTTCGTCGAACAGCTCCAGTCGCACCGCTACGGCGTCGTCGACCCGTCTCAGGGCCGTAATGAAGGGAATTTTCAATGAAATATGAACGAGCGTTAATGTAAAATCTGTAAGGGTTATTGTCATAAAGAGCATTGTAGCGAATCTTTTAACTTGATGATTCTAAACAAAAACCGATATTATCTATCGATATTGATCGGAATGGTTAAGAGATGCGCGGGATTTTCGTTTCCGTCATAGCGCCGTTTGTTTCGCAGGGGAGGATGCCGTGATGGCCGATGAGGTTCGCCTGGCCTGCCCCGCCGACAGGGAGGCGCAGATCTTGCGATTTTACGGGATGGCGGCGCTCGGGGGCTTTGCCTTATGGGCGGTGTGGCGGAATGTCGGCGTCGATCCGGCGGCCTGGCCGCTCTTTTGGGGGCTGTTGTTGGTAATAGGTGTTGTCGCTTTCGGAAAGCTTTGGACCTTTTGGCGGATGGATAGTGCCCTTTTGAGGGGCGATGCGCTCGAGCTGCGTCGAAACGGCCGGACGGTGGAGCAGGTAATGATAGCGGACCTTGGGCTTCGAATCGGCACCGACATCCGCGGGCGCAAGGAGGTGACGCTCTACGACCTTGGCCGCAGACGGCTGCTTTTTGTCTGTAAAGAGGGGGAGGCAAAGCCGCGGGAGCTCGAGAGTTTTGTGACGGCGCTGCTTGCGCGCGGCGGCGGCGATGCAGCGCTCTACAAAGAGGGAACTTACGGGGAGGCGGTGCCCCTGGGCGGTGAGAGGTCCGTCTCGGTGGGCTTTGTGCAGAAGCGCTACTATTTCGGCTACCTTGGCTACGGGTGGCTGCGCTACCTGGTCGCGGTGCTGGCGGTGATAGGAACGCTTTTTGTTTTGGGGGCCCGGTAGTGGCACGACGGCAAAGGCGCGGGGCATGAGCGTCTGGGTGCTGATGTGACCTTTGTGGCGGTGGCGGCTGCTGCACGAGTGCCAGATTGGCGACGAGTCTTTCGACGAAACGGTCTTTGTGGAACCCATCTCAAAAATTCCCATGTCCGGTTACGGAAGCGATTTTGCCCGAGGCTTTCAAAAGCCATGCCAAAAAAGGAGAAAGTAGTGTGAATCGGTTTTTCAAGTTCGGGGTCTTTTGGGTCCTGTCGGTCATGCTTATGCTGGGCGGCTGCCTCTCGGGCGGCGGCGAGGAGATCCCAAAAGAGGGGCTGCGCGGGAACGGAAATGTGCTGAGAGTCAAAGGCACGCTCGATCCGCGGCTGAAGCTGAGCTTTCTCGTCACCTACCGCCCCAGAGGCGACGACGACTCCTGCAAGGACCACCTGGACGTGGGTACAGGGCTAAGACGCGCCTCTTTGAAAGAGGAGGTCGTCAGGGCGCGAAGCGACGGGAAGGGAGGCTACGAGGTCGCCATACCCGTCAAAGCGAAAGAAGGGAGCCAAAAGTGCCCCTACGAGCTGGTGGGCGTGAGCGTACGGGTCGCGTGCGCTTTAAATAAGCTTGCGGGCCGGTACGCCGAGTTTCCGGTGCTCACCGACACCCCCATTCTGATGAACCTGCACGAGGGGCATGCGAGCATGAACCTGCCCGGGCAGTTCGCTCGCTCGAAAAAGCGCTTCTACCGGATCCCCGAAGGCAGCCGCGTCTCGTGCCGGACGGAACGGTTCCTCAAAGGGGGTAAAACGATAGGTGTGAGCTTCATCTGCGAACTGGACAAGGCGGGAGAGGTGGAGGGGCTAGAGAGCTTTCCCGAAAATGAAACGGTCCATATCGATTTTACGGTGGACGACAAGGCGAGCGCGCGGTACGAGTATGCCCAGAAAACGCCCGAGCCTTTTTGTACCGTGAAGTAGGCGCTCAGCCGGCGAGACGCTGCAGTATATACCCCACCGCCAGGCCGCCGAAAGTGCCCACCAGGTAGCCCATCACGGCCATGAGTACCGCCACGGGGGCGAGGCTTTTGTGATAGGCGGAGGCGAGGATGGGGGCGCTGGCGACGCCGCCGATGTTGGCCAGCGATGCGACACCGATGGCAAAAAGATCGAGGCGAAAGAGTCTGGCGGCGGCTATCAGCAGAGCGGCGTGCAGGGCGAGGATGGCAAAGCCCGCGGCGAGGTAGTGGGGGATGGACGAAAGATCGCCGAACTCTGCCCTCGAGCCGATGAGGGCCACCAGCAGCAAAAGCATCGTGCCGGCGATCTCCTGCGAGCCGTTGATGCGTGAGAGGGGGGTGAAGCTACCGGCGACGCCCAGTGCCGTGGCGATGAGAACACTCCAGGTCGTCGTGCCCAGCCCCGGGAGCCTGGCGGCGGCCCACTGGGAAAAGAGCGCGACGACAAAAGCGGTGCCCAGCAGCAGCCAGTAGCGCCTTGGGCCGATGGTGCAGGCGCACCCCGGCCCGGCATGGGCCTGAGAGCTCTGTGCAGCCCCGCTCCAGCGGGCGAAGCGGCCGGCGAAGGGGACGAGGGCCAGCAAAAAGGCGACCCAGAGGCTGTAGCAGACCGCGTCCACCGCCAGGGCGTAGCCCATGGCCGCATCGTCCACGCCGAAGGCGCTGCCCACGGCCAGCATGTTGGCGGTGCCCCCCATCCAGCTGCCCGCCAGCGCGGCGAACATCCCCGCCTCCTTCGCCCCGAAACCAAAGAGTGCGAAAACGGTGACGAAGGCGGCTATGATGGAGAGCGTCGCCGAGGCGTAGGCAAGCAGAAGCCTGGGGCCGAGCTTGAGAAAGCGGCGCAGGTCGACGGTAAGCAGCATCAAAAAGAGCATGGCGGGCAAAAGATTGGATTTGGCGGTTTTGTAGACGGCGCCAAGCGCATCGGAGCGCTCCCAAAGCCCCAGCTGCGCCGCCGCCATCGCCGAGGCGTAGATGAGCACCACCGCCGGCAGGTAGTCGAACATAAAGCGTGCCCTGTGCCATCGCTCGGCGATACCGAACACCGCGGCGATCAGGGCGACGGAGAGGAGGTAGCCCAGCGGTGTGGTGATCATGGCTCGGCGCGTAGATTGTGGACCAATCTGCGCAGATCTTTCATGAAGCGTTCGGAGGGATCGTGCTTTTCGGTCCGGTAGGCGGGGTTCTTCTCTTTCCAGAGGGGGGAGTTTTCGAATTTGCGGTATTCGTAGTGGCCGATGAGGTATTTGATGGTCGGATACTTCGTAGCCAGATAGAAGACCAGCTCCGCGTCGGCCTTGAGCTGCGCTTTCGTCAGGTCGTCCGCACCCTCCGCGCCGCCGACGTTTTCGATGCCGATGGCACACCAGTTGAGCCCGATGACATGGCGGGCCATCGCGGTTTCGGGCATCAGGCGGTAGATGGTTCCGTCTCGGTCGACGAGGAAGTGGGCCGAGACATTGAGGGCCGACGCGCCGGCGATGTCGCCGCGGGATGCGGGGAGCCGCTCGGGATCGAAAGCCCGGAAGGCTTCGTCGGCCGTCTTCGTCGCCGTATGGTGGACGACGACGATGCGGGGAGTGATCGTCGTGTCGTTGGCGTCGATGCCGTAGTGCTCTTTCATGTAGGCCAGGGTCAGGGCTTTGCGCTCGGGGCCGAAGCGGATGGGCCTCTCCACGATGTCGGGCGTTTTGGGGGAGAGATAGAGCGGAAAGAGCGCCGCGGCGAGAATCAGCAGCGCCGCGGCGCCGAGCGGATAGAGCAGGGAGCGGGGCATGCGGTCATCTCCTACGGAAGCTCAGGGCTTCCAGCAGGTGGGATTTTTCGATCGTGTCGGCGCCCTCCAGATCGGCGACGGTACGGGCCACCTTTTTGACGTTGGCGACGGCGCGGTGGCTGAGGCCGAAGTTCTGTACCGCCTTGAGGAGGATCGTATCGGCTTCCGGAGAGAGGCGGCAGAAGGTTTCGATCCCCTTTTCGTCCAGCTTGCCGTTGGGGCTTTTCTGGCCCCTCTCCATCTGTTTCGCGAAGGCTTCGATGACCTGCGCGTGCATCGAGGCCGAATCGACGGAAGGGCGGTCATGGGGATCGCTCTCCTGCATCTGCACGTAGATCTCGATGCGGTCGAGCAGCGGATCGGAGAGGCGGGATTTGTAGCGTCTGATCTCCAGGTCGCTGCAGCGGCAGGGATGGACGGTGCTGAGCAGGTTGCCGCAGGGGCAGGGGTTCTGGGCGGCGACGAACATGAAGCGTGTCGTGTACTCGACCTTGGCGTTGACCCGGGAGATCAGGACCCGGTGGTCCTGCAGGGGTTCTCTCAGGGCTTCGAGGACGCTTTTTTGGAAGTGGGGAAACTCGTCGAAAAAGAGGATGCCGCCGTTGGCCAGGGCCACTTCGCCGATGCGCGCGCGGCTCGTGCCTCCGCCGAAGATGCTGGGCTTGCTGGCCGAATGGTGCGGGGCACGCCACGGCCTGCGGGGTTCGAAGGAGGGCTCTTCGTCGCCCAGCAGGGCGTATTGTGTCGCCTGGAGAATCTCCTCCAGACGCATCGGCGGCAGTATGTGGCGGATGCGCTTGGCGATCATGCTCTTGCCGCATCCGGGGGATCCTTCCATCAGGAGGTTGTGCATGCCCGCCGCGGCGATCAGGGCGGCCCGTTTGGCCACCTCCTGCCCTTTGACTTCCGCGAAATCCTCCGGATAGTCGCGAAGCGTGTAGAAGGTCTCGCCGGCGATTTCGAGCCTCTCTCCCGGGATCGGGGCGGCGTCGCCGAGGGTCGGTTCCGCTTCTTTTTTGCAGACGGCGATCGCCTCGGTCAGATTCTCGACGCCTATGTAGGAGATGCCGGGGATCAAAGAGAGTTTTTCCAAAGAGGCTTTCGGCACCATCGCTCTGGTGACGAGACCCTGGTTTTTGAGCGAGAGGAGGATCGGGAAGATGGAGCGGGTCTCCTTGAGGGCGCCGTCGAGGCCCAGCTCTCCGAAGACGAAAAGATCCTCCATCTCCACCGACTCGTTCTGCAGGGCGATGACCAGCGCGATGGCCAGGTCCATGTGGCTGCCCGATTTCTGGAGGTCGGAGGGGCTGAGATTGACGGTGATCTTGAGGGGAGGAAAGGAGAAGCCGCCTGTCAGGAGGGCCGACTTGACACGCTCTTTGGACTCCTGGATCGAGGCGCTTCCCAGCCCGACGATACCGAAGGCCGGAAGCCCTTTGGTGAAGGTGGCCTCGACGTCGACCGGTTTGGCGTCCAGCCCGTCGAGGGTGGCGGAGAGGAGGTGCTTCACGTCAGGAGGCTTTGCTTTTTTCTTTGAGCTCTTTGAGTTTTTTCTTCCACTCTTTTTCGAACTTCTTGCGTTTCAGAAAAGAGAGTTTCTCGATGAAGAGATGGCCGTCGAGGTGGTCCATCTCGTGCTGGAAGGCGATGGCGAGCAATCCGTCGGTCTCGATCTCCTTCTTTTCGCCGTGACGATCCTGGAACTCGACACGGACCCATTCGGCCCGCTCCACGTCGTCGTAGTATTCCGGGACGCTCAGGCACCCTTCTGTGTAGGTGGTGGAGCCCTTTTTCTCGAGAATGACCGGGTTGATCACCTCGATCAGGTTTTCGGGGTACTGGTTGCCCTCCTCGTCGGGGAGGTTGATCAGCAGGGCGCGGATCGGTTCGCCCACCTGGATGGCGGCCAGGCCGATGCCGTTGCTGGCCATCATCGTCTCGTTCATGTCGTCGAGGAGTTTGTGAAGTTTCGCGTCGAACTCCGTCACCGGATGACTCTGCTGTTTCAGCCGTTTGTCGGGATAGACGAGAATCGGTAGTTTCATCGATGCTGCTCCGCTAGATTTCTACATCCTGCGGACAGATGCCGCAGGGTTCGTCGAGTTTTTTGGCGATGTCGAGTGCGTCGAGCGCGCAGACGATCGTCTGTTCGATCGACCGGTCCAGATCGATGCGCGCCACGCCGATGTCGACGTCGAGCATGATCTCCTCGTCGCCGACGAAGAAGTTGGTGTTGCCCACCAGGTCCTTGAGCCGGTCGGCCGCCATCTGGGCGTTGTCCAGGGAGGTGTGGCGCATCAGTATCGCGAAGACCCCCCCTTCGTAATGGGCGACGATGTCGCTCCGGCGGGATGTTTTGAGAAGAAGCCTCGCGACGGTTCGAAGCACCAGGTGCTGGACTTTCGGGCTTTTGAGCTTTCCGATCACCTCCTCCGCCGCACGGACGAGCATCAGGGTGCTCTCGTGGTGGAACTCCTTGATCAGCTTCTCCTCCTGCTTCATCTTGCGAAGCAGGTAGTTTTTCTTGTAGACGCCGTAGCGCTCGTCGTGGATGGCGTGCTCCTGCACCTCCTGGACCATTTCGCTCGTGGCGGCATAGGTCTCTTTCAGTTCCGCCGCATCTTTTTTGATGATCTGCAGCATGGTCTGTATATCTTTTTTCGTCGATTCCAGCAGCGTGTTCATGGAGCTTTTGTCGGCGATGGCCTCGGCCTCGAAAGCCCGCTTTTCGACGACGGTCTCGAGATGTCTGAGGTTTTTGTAGATGAGATTGATATGCTGGAGAAACTTTTTGACGTTGGAAAAGGCTTCCTTGAGGTGCTGTTCGAGAAGACCCTGATGATCGTCTTCGCCACCGTCTTCGAGCTCCAGAAGTTTCAGGATGCGTTTGCGAAACTGCGGCGGTTTGTTGTCGAGAAGCTTGTCGAAATAGGCGTCGAAGTTGGAGGGCGTGGGCGGTACGCCTTCACGGATCATCGCATCCATGACCTCTTTGGCATACTTCTCCAGATCGCTTGTAGGCTCGCCAAGGTCATGTGCTCTGTATCGTCCGCCACGCTCCATCGTCCGTCCTGTCTCTTATTTGAAGCTTCGTTTGAGAACTTCGTCGATCAGACCGTACTCTTTGGCCTCTTCCGCACTCAGGAAGAAGTCGCGTTCGGTATCTTTCTCGATCGTGCGGACCGTCTTGCCCGTACGGTCGGCCATGATCTTGTTCAGGTACTTTTTGAGACGAAGTATCTCTTTGGCCTGGATTTCGATGTCGGTCGCCTGTCCCTGCGCTCCGCCCAGAGGCTGGTGGATCATGATGCGGGAGCTCGGAAGCGCGTAGCGCTTGCCCGGCGCCCCGCAGGCGAGCAGGAAAGCGCCCATCGAAGCGGCCTGTCCTATACATATCGTCACAATGTCGGGTTTGATGTAGTTCATCGTGTCGTAGATCGAGAATCCGCTCGTGATGACACCGCCCGGTGAGTTGATGTAGAGGTAGATATCCTTGTCGGGGTCTTCCGCTTCGAGAAAGAGCAGCTGGGCGACGATCGAGGAGGCGACGGCGTCGTCGATCGGGCCGCTGAGCATGATGATGCGGTCTTTGAGCAGTCTCGAGTAGATATCGTAGGAGCGCTCGCCGCGCCCGCTCTTTTCTATGACGAATGGAATGTAGCTCATGCTTCTTCTTTTTCGGTAGTCTCTTCTTTGTTCTCTTTCTTGTCGTTGAGGAGCTTCGTCAGCAGACGGTCCTCGATCATCGCCATCTTGATGGCCGGCAGGAGGTTCTGCTTCTGGTAGTACTCGAAGGTCTGCTGGGGATCCTGTCCCATGCTCATCGCTTCGTAGTAGATGGTCTGCATCATCTCCTGATCGCTCACATCCACGCCCTCTTTGCGGGCCAGCGCGTCGACGATGAAGGTGGCCTTGACGCTTTTGGCCGCATCGCCGCGAAGCTCTTCACGAAGCTCTTTGACCTTCTCTTCGTTTTCACGCAGTTCGGCCAGCTCCTCTTCGCTCATCTGCTGGACTTTGTTTCGCAGGGCCATTTCGACCTCCTGCTCCACGACGCTCTCGGGCAGGTCGAACTCGAAAGTCTCCACCAGCGCCTCGACCAGTTTGGGTTTGAGCTCTTCGTTGTAGAGTTTGCTCAGCTTTTCGCTGCGAAGCTGCTCTTTGATCTCCTTTTCGAGATCGGCGAGGGTCGCGTCCTCTTTGCCCA
>NZ_JAOZOZ010000188.1 GCF_029933015.1 Hydrogenimonas sp.
TGAGCGGCGAAGAGGCGGCCGAACGGCTGAAAAAATACGGCTACAACGAAATCGAGGAGAAAGGGGAGAGCTGGCTGCATCGCCTCTTTCGCCGCTTCTGGGGGCCGATTCCGTGGATGATCGAAGCGGCTGGCGCGATGGCCTACGCCGTCGGCCATACCGAAGAGTTCATCATCATCCTCATCATGCTGTTTGTCAACGCCTTCGTCGATTTCTATCAGGAGTCCAAAGCCCTCAACGCCATCGCGGTACTGAAGAAGAAACTGGCGCGAAACGCCCTGGTACTTCGTGACGGCGTCTGGAAAGAGATTCCCGCCAGGGAGGTGGTGCCCGGCGACGTGATCAAGGTCAAGATCGGCGACATCGTACCCGCCGACGCCGAGCTGCTGGGGGGCGGCGACTTTCTGCTGGTGGACCAGTCGGCGCTGACGGGCGAGTCGCTCCCCGTGACGCGCAAGGCGGGCGACGCCCTCTACGCCAACGCGATCGTCAAGCAGGGCGAAATGGTGGCAAGGGTGACGGCGACGGGGCTGAACACCTATTTCGGAAAGACGGTGGGGCTCGTGGCCAAGGCGGAACGGGAGCAGAAGAGCCACTTCCAGAAGATGGTCATCCTGGTGGGCGATTTTCTGATCGCCGTGACGATCGTGATGATCCTGGTCATCGTTTTCGTGGGTCTGCACCGGCACGAAAATCCGCTGGAACTGCTGGCTTTCTCGCTGGTGCTGACGGTATCGGCGATTCCGGTGGCGCTGCCGGCGGTGTTGACGGTGACGATGGCGGTGGGTGCCATGAGCCTGGCGAAAAAGCAGGCGATCGTCAGCCGCCTGGCGGCGATCGAGGAGATGGCTGGCATGGACATCCTCTGCTCCGACAAAACCGGGACACTGACCCAAAACCGTATGAGTCTGGCCGATCCCTTCGTCGCCAACGGACATACGGCCGAAGAGCTGATGCTCTATGCGGCGCTTGCGAGCAAGGAGGAGAACAACGACCCGATCGAAAAGCCGATTTTCGACTATATCGACACCCACGGGCTGCGTGAAAAGCTCTCCGGTTACCATCTGACGAAATTTCTTCCTTTCGATCCCGTGCACAAAAGAACGGAGGGGCTCTACGACGGCAAAGAGTGCCTGGTGTTCACCAAAGGGGCGCCCCAGGTGATCATAGAGCAGTGCCACGAAAAGGAGTTCGACAAGAAGGCGGCCTACGATGCGGTGGAACAGTTCGCCGAAAAAGGTTTCCGTACGCTGGGTGTCGCCTACCGGAGGTGTGAAGAGGACTACTACCACTTCATAGGGCTCATTCCGCTCTTCGACCCGCCGCGCGAGGACAGCAGGGATGCGATCGAAGAGGCACGTGCCAAAGGGGTCGAGGTCAAGATGGTCACCGGCGACAATATCGCCGTGGCGCGCTACATCGCGAAGATCCTGGGAATCGGTGAAAACATCGAAGATGTCCGCGAACTCAAAGGGGAGACGATCGTCGAGTACATCTACCTCTCCGAAGTGCTCTCGCGGGCCATCGCGGAAAAGTTCCATCCCGACGCAGGGAAGGAGGAGATCGACCGGATCGTCTCCGACATCATGAAAAAGGTCAAGCGCGAGCTCTACAACATGCCGATCCCCAAAGGGACCGTCAAACGGCACGAATCTGAAATTATCGCCGCGATCGAGGAGGCCAACGGCTTCGCGCAGGTCTTCCCGGAGGACAAATACTTCATCGTCGACGAACTGCAGAAGGCCGATCATATCGTGGGTATGACGGGAGACGGCGTCAACGATGCGCCGGCTTTGAAAAAGGCCGACTGCGGCATCGCCGTCGACGGCGCCACCGACGCGGCGAGGGCGGCGGCGGATATCGTGCTGATGGCGCCGGGTCTGCGGGTGATCGTCGATGCGATCGAGCAGGCGCGCATCACCTTCGAGCGGATGAAGAGCTATACGATTTTCCGTATCGCCGAGACGATCCGCATCGTCGTCTTCATGACGCTGGCGATCGTCGTCTTCCAGTTCTATCCGCTGACGACCGTCATGATCATCGTCCTGGCGCTTCTCAACGACATTCCGATTCTGGCCATCGCCTACGATCGGACGAAAGTGCGACAGAAACCGGTGCGCTGGGATATGAGAGAGATGCTGGTGCTCTCTTCCTGGCTCGGGGTCGCGGGTGTGCTGAGCAGTTTTCTTATCTTCTACATCGTCATGGTCTATCTCAAAGCCCACCCCGAAAGTGCGGAGATATTGCCCAATGTGCCGCTTTGGGTCGACATGCACGACATCAAGAGTTACGAAGCCTTCGTGCAGTCGATCTTTTTCGCCAAGATGGTCATCGCAGGCCACGGCACCATCTACAACACCCGAATCGACGACTGGTTCTGGAAACGTCCGTGGCCGAGCTGGATTCTCTTCGGTGCCACTTTCTCGACCCGTGTGATCGGTACGATCATCGCCGTCTACGGTTTCGGGCTGATGACGCCGATCGGCTGGGAGTGGGGGAT
>NZ_JAOZOZ010000060.1 GCF_029933015.1 Hydrogenimonas sp.
AACAGCAGCGTCGGTCCGAACTTCCATCCCCATATGATGAAAAGCACCATCCACAACGTCGCGGCGGCATCGAAAAGCCATCCCAGATCGAGGCCGAAACCCATCCCGAGCGAATAGAAGAATCTCACCAGTACCACCGCTTCGGTGAGCCAGAAGAGGGCTACCGAAACTCTGTCGGCGTGGGGCACCTGTCCCGAGTGGCCCAGGGTGACCCTGGTGCCGAAGCCGATGAGGATCGTCGTGACGAATCCCAGGGCGACCAGGTGCATACCCGCGAAGAGGAAAGAGGTCTGCAGCCAGATCTCCGCCAGGCGGGTAACGGCGTCGATCAGCAGACCGGCCGGAAGCCAGAAGAGTCCCAGGTGCAGGACCCACAGGATGGCCGGAGAGGTGAAGACGGGGAGTTTCCAGCTTAGAAATTCCCGCAGCAGATAGAGCGCCAGCACGAGGGTGACGGCGATTTCCGGCCAGATCCACTCCATCGCGAAACAGAGGGTTTTGACGGTCAGGAGTGCGAGGACGACAGGGACGAAACGCTCGGGTTTGCTTATCGCCACGTGGCTGAAGAAGGGAATCATCCGCTGGGCGACGACGAAGGTCAGAAAGATCAGGTAGAGATAGAAACCGATCCCCATGGCGAAGGGCTGCCAGCCGAAACGGACCCCGAAAATGGCGTAGGTGATGCCGACGACGAAGATCAGATGGGAGAGGAGGCCCAGAGCGTGGGCCGTCAACAGCCACATCGGATCGCTCTTTTCGGGAGATCCGCCGGCGAGATAGATGAGGCGGAAGTTGCTGACGGCAAAGAGATTGCCCGCAAAGAGGGTCAGTGCTCCCACTACCGCCAGAGGTGGAAAGAGCAGGGCTCCGGCCACGAAGAGCAGTCCTCCCGCCTCGTAAAGCAGAAAGAGCCGGGTGTAGATGCTCCGCGGTACCGGCTGTGTCATGCAAAAGCGCGGAAACGTCGTCAGCAAGAATCCGTGGAAAAAGTGGCTGAAGACGATGAAGAGCATCGCGTATCCGTGAAAGAGGGAAGCGTCGATTTTCAGGGGAACGATTCCCTTGTAGCCCAGCATGAACGGAAGCATGGAAACCACGGCCCAGACGATTCCCATCAGAAAAAAGGGCTGATGGGGCTGGGAGAGAAAGTAATCGAACTTCGGGGATTTGAGACTGTCTGATCGCATGTGCGGCACTCCTGTTTTGAAGTGCATATTGTATCAGATTGTCAGGCGATCTCTCTTTGTTTGAGGATCTCTTCCAACGGCTGGGGCTGGTGGAGATAGTAGCCCTGGATATTGGTGATTCCGATGGCACGGACGGTGTCGTAGATCGATTCGTCGGAGACGAACTCCGCCACGGTTTCGATATTGTAGTTTTTCGCCAGGTTGTGGATGATCTCCACGAACTCTCTGGAGTCGGGATTTTTGTCGATGTTCTTGATGAAGGAGCCGTCGATCTTGAGGTTGTCGACTTTGAGCTTGAGGATTCTGGCGAAGTTGGAGTAGCCCGAGCCGAAATCGTCGATGGCTATTTTGACGCCGAAACGTTTGATGCGTTCGATGAAAGCGGCGATCTCTTCGTAGTTTTCGGTCTCTTCCGATTCGAGCAGCTCGAAGGTGACGTGGTCGCTGTAGCTCGACATGGCGAGCCGGTCGATGATGAAATCCCGGGTGGGTCTGTGGTGGATGTCGTCGGCGGAGAGGTTGATGCTCAGATGAAGCCCGTGACGCTCGACGGTATCCATCGCCTTCGTGAAGATGATCTTCGTGATTTCGGAGTAGAGGCGGATCTGTTTGGCCAGAGGGATGAACTGGTAGGGAGAGTAGATTTTGCCATCTTTTCCGACGAGTCTGGCGAGCACCTCGTATTTGACCACCTCCCTGGTCCGTGTGTCTGCGATCGCCTGGAACCAGGGGACGATGCGCCGCTCCTTCAGAGCGCTGGTGAGCTCCTTCGTCATCATGATGTTTTCGAGATAGCGGTGGGGTTTGATGAGGTCGTCGGAGTAGAGGACCATGCTTTCGTTGGAGTGTTTGGCGTGTTTGAGGGCCATGTCGGCCTTGACCAGCGGCTGTTTCTGATCGATCGCCACACCGATGGAGATCTGCAGGATAAATTCGCCGTTGGTGTCGTTGAAATGGAACTCCCTTGCGAATTTCGACGCCTGCGTGATCATCGAGAGGAAAGTTCCCGAGGATTTTTCGTTCTGTTCCACGATGGCGAACTCGTCTCCCTGCAGATGGTAGATTTCGTAGATGTAGGGGATGATCTGTCTCAGATAGGCGGCGTAGTCTTTGATGATCTTGTCTCCGACGTCCGAGCCGAAGAGGTCGTTGTAGGACTGGAAGCGGTCGATGTTGAAGATGGCGACCGACGCGGTTTCGGAAGTGCTGATCTTTTCGACGAAACTGAGGCGGTTGGGCAGTTTCGTCAGAGGATTTTTCTTCAGATGCTCCAGCGCCTCCTCGGTCCGTTTCTTGACCTCCGTCTCCAGCTCTTCCGAATAGCGGGCCAGCTCCTCGTTCGCCTCGGCCAGTTTCTTCTGGAAATCTTCCCGCTCCTCGAGGTAGAGTTTCAGTTTCCGGTTCAGTGAGTTGACTTCAAGAAGAAGCAGAAAGAGCATGGTCAGTGTCGTAGCCGCCAGGAAAAAAGAGACATAGAAGGTGGCCTGAAGGGTCTTTTTTCGCTCGTCGATGTAGTTTTCGAAAGATTCGATATAGACTTTTCTCAAATCGACGATCTTTCGATGCAGCGCTTCGTACTCTTTCCCGAGTCGCTCGGGATCGAGTGTGGCGGGCATGTTCGGCAGCGCTTCGAACTTCTGTCGCAGCCTTTCGCAGGCCCGTTCGATCCTGTAGATTTTCAGGACGTTTTCGTTGTAGCTGCAGACTCTATCCAGTAGTGCGAGAGTTTCGTGTACTGACGATTTCTCCCCTTCCTCCGGGGATGCCGCGAAAGTTTTGAGGGCGAAAGTTTTATGGAGTGTCGAGGCGAGATCGTCGGTGGGGATCAGGACATTTGTGTCGAAATTCCTTCTGACATCCTGCAGCTCCATCGCCTCTTTGAGGGAGAGGATGAGAAAGATACCGGCGATGAAAAAGACGATGAATACACCGAGAAAGCGGATGGTCATGTTTCTGGTCATCGAAGTGTCGTCCTCTCTTTCGCCCCGTTTTCCGATAGGAAGGTTTTTATAATTTATAATATGTCGTGATAATAATCGTCCCAATCCGCGTAATCTTTAATTCGAGAACAAAAGAATTAACGTTTAATCCAACATCTTTTGAATATAATCGATGCAACTTATATGCGGCAGGTGGACGTGTTCGACGAAAAATATGTGGGGCGGTATCTCTTCTTTTCCATTCTCATCACCGTGGTGATCGCCGAAGCGTTGATTCTGCTCTATGTCCATCTGGAGACGCCCCCTTCGAAACAGCGTGCCAAAGAGCGGGTGGTACATGTACACATCTCCCAGGCCAAACCCAAGCCGGTGGTCAAAGAGGTGGCCAAACCCGTGCCGAAACCGCCGAAGAAGATAGAACCTAAGCCTAAGCCGAAGCCCAAACCCAAGCCGAAACCGAAACCGAAAAAGATCGTCAAACCGAAGCCAAAGCCCAAACCCAAACCCAAACCGGTCGAAAAGGTTGTGGAGGTTCCGAAAAAACCGGTCGTGCCGGTGGAAAAAACCGAAAAAAAGATCGTGCCGAAACCGGTTGAAAAGAAGATGGCGCCCCCGCCGCAGGATACCGAGAAGATCGACCGCATCCGGGCCCTCTATCTGCAAAAGGTCAGAGAGAGGATCGAGCGGCGCAAATATTATCCCAGAATGGCGAAAAAACTTCGACAAACGGGCCGGGTTGAGGTACAATTTGTGATTCGAAAGGACGGATCGGTCGATCGTGTGAAAGTGGTTTCGCCCTGCCGGTACAAAAAACTGAACAAAGCGGCGGTACGGACCATCGAGAAGATCGGAAAGTTCGATCCGCTTCCGGCCGAACTGCATGTCGATGCGCTCAAGATCACGGTGCCCATCGACTATCGAATCAAATAGGACAGCGAATGAATCTGATGCACTACATCGAATCGGGCGGGATCATCATGGAGATACTGGTGGCCATGAACACCATCGGCATCGCCGTGATGGTGACCAAATGGATCCAGTTCTGGCGCTACAACCGCAACAAGAAGCTTCACGCCGACGAGATCGTAGCCGATTTCGGCGAACTCGGATCCAACGACAGGGATACGCTCCTGCTGATCATCAAAGAGCTGCTCCAGAGCCGCCTCAAGAGGCTCGAAAGCGGCATGCCCACCATCAAGATCATCGCGACGACGGCGACACTTTTCGGATTGCTGGGAACCGTCGTCGGTGTTTTGATGGCCTTCGAGGCGATCGCGAAGATCGGCATGGGCGACCCCTCCGTCTTCGCCAAGGGTATCTCGATGGCGCTGGTGACGACGGTGGGAGGTCTCATCGTGGCGATCGTCCACACGATCGGCTACAACTATCTGATCGCCTATCTCGATTCGATCGAAGCCAACATCGAGGCGGAGCTGCTGCTGCGCTTCTATGGAGAGAGATCTTGAGACGACGGGAGTCTTTGACCCTGGACATGACGCCGCTGGTGGATGTCGTCTTTTTGCTTCTGATCTTCTTTCTGGTCACCTCCGTCTTCAAAAAGGAGGAGCTGGCGCTGCTTCTGAACCTTCCGGAAGGGAAAGAGGGCGGAAAGATGGTGGAGAAGAAGGAGGCGATCATCGAGATGGGCAGCGATACGCTCGCCTACAACGGCCGACCCATCACGCTCGACGCGCTGGACGACGCCCTGGCGAAGATCGGTGACAAGCAACTGCCCGTCGTCGTCCGGATCGACGAAAAGGTCGAGTACGGCCGTATCATCAAGCTCTTCGACATGCTGAAAAAACACCACCTGAGCAACATCGCGCTGGTGGAAAAAGAGGGAGGAACAAAATGAAAAGAACCATCATCACGACCATCATGACATTGGCTGTGCTTCTGGGCCTGGGGGGATGTACCCAGGAGACGCAGAACCAGCTGGGCCGCGCCGTACAGAACTGGACGGGTACCAACGGGGTGCTCGACATCTACGAAGGGGGCAATCTGGTGATGCGCTTCATCAAGATCGACAAGCTCACCACGGCCCGGGGCACCGGAGACGGCCAGCCGCGGCAGTACCGCTACGGCTACGGCTATCTCGACAAAAACTTCAACTACAAACACGACAAGGACGAGCCTTCCCAAAAGCTCTATTTCGAGATCAGCAACTTCACCCCCTACATCTTTTACGAAAACCCCTACGACTGAGGATAGACCGTGCACAGACTCGACACCATCGAACTTTTTATCAAGCTTCTGTCGTTTCGGTCGGTGACGCCCGACGACGACGGGGCGCTCACCTTCATCCGTGACTATCTGGACGGTTTCGAAGCCGAATGGGTCAACCGCGTCAACGTCAAGAACCTCTTTCTCCACAAAAGGTTCGGCGACGGTCCGCATCTGTGCTTCGCGGGCCATATCGACGTGGTGCCGCCCGGCGACGGATGGGAGAGCGACCCCTTCGTGCCGAAAGCGGAGGGGGGATACATCTACGCCCGGGGCGCGCAGGATATGAAGAGCGGCGTGGCCGCCTTCGTGCAGGCGTGCCGGGAAGCCGAACACTTCGACGGGACCCTCTCGCTGCTGCTCACCTCCGACGAGGAGGGTGAGGCCAGACACGGCACCGTCGAGGTGCTCAGATGGCTCAAAGAGCGCGATTTTCTTCCCGACTACGCCGTGGTAGCCGAGCCCACCTGCGAGAAGGTTTTCGGCGACGCCATCAAGATCGGACGTCGGGGCTCCATCAATGGAATCATCGAGAAGATCGGCAAACAGGGCCACGCCGCCTACCCGGAAAAAGCGGTCAACCCGATCCACAAAGTCGCCCAGGTGCTGCCCCACATCGCCGGGGTCGACCTGGACGAGGGGGACGAGTTTTTCGCCCCCAGCAAATTCGTCATCACCGACATCCGGGCCGGCATGGAGGTGACCAACGTCACCCCAGGAAAACTGAAGATGATGTTCAATGTCCGCAACAACACCAAAACCACGAAAGAGGATATCGAAGCCTTCGTCGACCGCTACTTCAAGGACATGAACTACATGCTGACGATCACCCAGTCGGCCAAACCCTTCATGACCGACAAAGACTCCAAAATCGTCGAAGCGATCACGAAAGCGATCGAAAAGATCACCGGCGTGCAGACGAAATACTCCACCGCCGGCGGCACCAGCGACGCCCGCTTCTTCGGGGAGTTCGGGGTGGACGTGGTGGAGTTCGGCGTACGCAACGACACGATCCACGCCCCCAACGAGCGGACCACCGCCGAGGAGGTGAGAGGGCTGAAACGGATCTTCGACGAAGTGATTAGGTCCTTCTGAATCCACGAAAGTTTCACGACAGCGTGTTAACATAGAAAAAAAAGAAGGACGTTGTATGCTGATGAGAATGGTCGTGCTTTTCGGACTCATGACGGGGATGCTGATGGCGGAGATCCTCTGGCAGCCCTCCTACCGGCAGGCGAAAGAGGAGGCGGTGAAAGAGGGGAAACCGATGATGGTCATCCTGGTCTCCCACACCTGCCGCTGGTGTCGTCGCCTGGAGAGCCGTACGCTGAACAATCCGAAAGTGGTCGAATACGTCAACGAGCACTTCGTTCCGGTCATCGTCTACCGCGGCGAAGGGAACTTTCCAGATTTCATCAGGTCTGCCTACGTGCCGACCACCTTTTTCCTCTCCCCCGACGAGAAGTTTCTGACCAAACCCTGGCGCGGCTACCAGGAGCCCAACGAGTTCCTCTACGATCTCAAAGAGGCGTGGAAGGCTTTCGAAGCTTTGGAAAAAGAGCGTTAGAACCCATCCCGCCTATGGGGGATCTTCGAGATGGGTTCTAGAAAGCCTCCAGCTCCTCGCTGATGCCCTGCAGCAGACGGCTGCAGAAGTCGGTGTGACAGACGATCTGTTTCGTCTCCACGTTGTCGCTGTTTGGCATCTGCAGCCTCAGGTAGTCGTCCTCTCCTCTTCGATAGAAGAGCACGCCGCTGAAGGCGAACCCCTCCTCTTTCAAGACACGGACCACCTCGTCGACACAACCGCACTGCATCAGATTGACGTCGGCGAAGATCATCTCCACATGTTTCCTGTAGAGGATGTGCAGATAGTGGCGGATCGTGTGGGCGAAATCCTCCGAGACCCAGTCGATGACCAGGGTGCCGCTCTGGGTGTACTGGCTCAGTTCGTAGGTGATGCGGTTCGCTTTTTTGGGTTCGGGCATTTGTGCCTTTTCGATGGTCAGCCGGTTGTTGGCGTAGATGATCTCCACGAGCCTGCGGTAGTCGGTGGGCATGAAGATCTTTCGTGAGGTCACGCCGTTTAGGATCTTGTAGCCGATCAGGACGGCGGCGCGCTTTTCGGTGCGCACGGCGTTGGGGTCGGTCAGGGAGACCGTGTTGGGGACCAGCCCCAGCAGCAGGGCGCTCTCGCCGAAACCGTGGCGAAGGTTGGCCCGCTGGCTGAAGGGGTGGAGCATCAGCGCCTCTCCGAAGATCGCGTCGAGTTTCAGCTCTTTCGCCCGCTGCTGGATGCGGTCCAGCATCGCGTTCATGATCCCTTTGCCCTTGTAGTCGGGATGGACCACCGCCACGCCGATCTCGGCGATGTTGGCCCCCTCGATTTTGACGAGGGCGAAGTGGCCCACGATCTTCCCCTCCCGCGTCTCCGCCACGACCGAGGCGATCTCGCCGCTTTCGTTGAGTTCGCGGATCCTGCGGGGGTAGTAGAAGAGCGACTTGTAGTAGCTGTAGGTGTAGTTGTTGTAGATCAGCCGGCTGATCGCCTCCTCGTCGCCGCACTCGTAGTCGCGTATCTGGATCGACGCGGGTTTCAGCGAGGCGGGCGACTCGTCCTCCAGGTCGGAGTAGGGCTGGAAGGTGACATCCTCGAAATCCATCGGGTGCGACTTGAAGATCGTGAAGGATTTTCCCTTTCTGCCCAGGTTGGAGAAGCGCAGCTCGTCCACGTAGTCGACGATCCGTTTGAGGCCGCCGGTCCGTTCGGAAGCCATGTAGCTGTCGAAATCGAAAGGAAGCCCCATGTCGTGGACGCTGATCTGGATGCCGTGGGGGTGAAACATGATATCCACGTCGATCATGCCGCCCAGATTTTTGGGATAGGCGTGCTGGATGGCGTTGAAGAGCAGCTCCCGGCTCGCCGCCACGATGTCGACGATATCGCGGGAATCGATCTCGGCGATCTGTGCGGCGTGGCGGATCACGTCGACGGCGATCGGCAGGTATTTGACGCTGTTGGGGATACTGAGGGTGATGTTTTTCTGCATCGCTACGTCATCTCCTTCAGCGCTTCGACGGCGCTCAGGCAGAGGATCTTCATGCCGATCGCCAGGGAGTCGTCGTCGACGTCGAAGCGGGTGTTGTGCTGGGGCACGCAGGTCCCTTTCTCCTCGTTGCAGACGCCCAGGCGGAAGAAGGCGCCCGGCACGATCTGCAGATAGCGGGAGAAGTCCTCGCCTCCCATGACCGGATCGACCAGATCGATCAGCCCCTCTTTGCCCACCACCTCTTCGGCGGCCTTCTTGACGATGTCGACCATGTGGTCGTTGTTGGTCAGCTCCGGCGGGCCGAATTTGTAGTCGAAGTGGTATTTGGCGTCCATCGCGTCGCAGATCCCCTTGATCGTCGCCTCCATCATTTCGGGGATCTTCTTGCGGACCGACTCGTTGACGGTGCGGACCGTGCCTGCCACGGTGACGAAGTCGCAGATGATGTTGGGCGCGTTGCCCCCTTCGATCTTGCCCATCGAGATGACGGCGGGGTGCAGCGGGTCGATGCGGCGGCTGACGATGTGGTTGAGGGAGTTGATGACCATCGCCGTCACCAGGACCGCGTCGATCCCCTCGTGGGGGCGGGCGCCGTGGGCCGTCTTGCCGTAGATGTCGAAGCTGAAGGAGTCGGCCGAGGCCATCATCACCCCGTATTTGTAGCCGATCTGTCCCGTTCGCAGATAGGGGTAGACGTGCAGCCCGAAGATGGCCGAGACCCCCTCCAGCGCGCCGTCTTCGATCATCTGGTTGCTGCCGCCGTGGAGCACCTCCTCGGCGGGCTGGAAGATGATGCGCACGTTGCCCGGCAGCTTCTCTTTGACGCGGTTGAGCACCAGGGCGCAGCCCAGGGCCGTGGCCGTATGGGCGTCGTGCCCGCAGGCGTGCATGATCCCCTCCTTTTTCGAGGCGTAGGGTTTGGAGCTGTTTTCGGGCATCGGCAGGGCGTCCATATCACCCCGGATCGCGACGGTGGGAAGGGCGGGGTCTTTGACGATGTCGGCCACCAGGCCGTAGTGGGTTTCGAAGGTTTTGAACGGGATCCCCTCCGCTTCCAGAATGGAGCGTATCAGCAGATTGGTCTCCTCCTCCTCTCCCGAAAGCTCGGGGTTCTGGTGGATCTCGTGCCGGATCTGCACGATTCTTTCGAAGAGGGTGTCGACCTCTTTTTCGATCATCTTCTTCAGGTCCATGGCCGCTCCTTTCAACGATGATTCGTTCCTATGAATCCATCATAAAACAGTCCAACTTATATTTCCGTTATGTGCCGTGGATCCGTGGAGAT
>NZ_JAOZOZ010000061.1 GCF_029933015.1 Hydrogenimonas sp.
ACACTCAACACTCAACACTCAACACTCAACACTCAACACTCAACACTCAACACGCATAGTGAGCAGAAATATCCACTACCCATCCGCTCAATGATGTCCGTGGTCGTCGTGCTCCGTTTTGCAGGTATTGATGCCGAAAGGTTCGTAGATCGGGCACCAGCCGATCGCTCCGGTGACCAGAGGTATGATGCCGAGCCATCCGATCGGGTTGCCCGTGATCATCGCGAATCCGACGAGAATGATTCCCGCGACGATCCTGCTGAGTCTATCCTGATCTCCCATCTGACATGCCATGATTTGCTCCTTCGTTTAAATGAGTTTTAGGTATATTACCAAAAAACGATTGAAGGATTGCGCATGCATTTTCCGGCCCCTTTGAAATCCAATTCCATCAAGATCATGCTGCTGGGCAGCGGCGAGCTCGGCAAAGAGGTGGCGATCGAGGCGCAGCGTCTCGGTATCGAAGTGGTCGCGGTGGACCGCTATCCGAATGCGCCGGCGCACCAGGTGGCCCACGAAGCCCATGTCATCGACATGCAGAACAGGGAGGAGGTGCTGGATCTGATCCGTCGGGTCCGTCCCACCTACATTCTGCCGGAGATCGAAGCGATCAGTATCGACGCCCTTTTCGAGGCGGAAAAGGAGGGCTTTCACGTCATCCCCAACGCCGAAGCGGTCAACAAGACGATGAACCGCAAAAACATCCGGAAGTTCGCCGCCGAAGAGCTGGGTCTCAAAACCAGCGCCTACCGCTTCGTCTCGACCCTCGAGGAGCTCAGGGAGGCGGCGGATGCCGTGGGCTATCCATGCGTCGTCAAACCGGTGATGAGCTCCTCGGGGCATGGACAGAGCGTGGCGAAGAGCCCCGAGGAGATCGAGAAGTCGTGGGAGATCGCCAAGGAAGCCAGAGGGGACGCCAGCGAGCTGATCGTCGAGGAGTTCGTACGGTTCGATTACGAGATCACCCTGCTGACGGCCCGCAACGAGAAGGAGACGGTCTTCTGCGAGCCGATCGGCCACGAACAGAAGGATGGAGACTACATCTTCAGCTGGCAGCCCGCCTTCATGAGCCCCGAGGCACTGAAAAAGGCACAGGATATCGCCAAAAAGGTGACCGACGGACTGGGAGGCCGCGGTATTTTCGGTGTGGAGCTTTTCGTCAAAGGAGATGAGGTCTACTTCTCCGAAGTGAGCCCCCGGCCCCACGATACGGGGATGGTGACACTGATCACCCAGAGCCAGAGCGAATTCGCTCTCCATCTGCGCGCCGTTTTGGGGCTGCCGCTGGGCTTCACCTTCTTTACGCCGGGTGCCAGCGCGGCCTACAAGGCGAAAGAGGAGAGTGTCACGCCGGTGCTACGCGTGGATGACGAAGCGTTCGCGGCCGACTCCTTCGTGCGGATTTTCGGCAAGCCGGAGAGCCATGAGGGCCGTCGCATGGCGGTCGTGCTGGCGATGGCCGCCAGCGAAACCGAAGCGCTGGCCAAGGCGAAGGAGCGGATCGGCTTCATCGACGACAGCGTCAAGGTGACCAAGGTGGTCGAAGAGATACGAGAAGAGAGCGAAGAGGAAACCTGCGTCATCAAAAAAGTCTTCAAGTTCATATTCGGATGATGGAGATCCTTCAGGTGCACCTGAGTCTTGCGGCGAAGCCTCGGGGAGTGCATCTGGTGACGCGTGAAATCCTCTCCCAGCTTCCGCAGGTTTCCATGTTCGAAACGGGATTGCTGCATCTGTTTCTACAGCATACCAGTGCGGGTCTGGCCATCAACGAAAACGCCGATCCTGATGTGCGGCACGATACCGAGACCTTCATCGACGATCTGATTCCCGAAAATTATCCGAAATTCACCCATGTGCTGGAGGGGAGCGACGACATGCCGGCCCATCTGAAATCGATGCTGTTCGGATGCGAACTGACGATACCGCTTTTTGAAGGCAGGCCGGCTCTGGGCACATGGCAGGGGATCTATCTGATCGAGGCCAGAAACCACGGCGGCAGGCGGCGCATCGTCGCGACGATGCAGGGAAAAGCTCGAAACAACGTGGTATAATAAAATTCATGAAACGAATATTTATAGCCCTTTTTCTTCTCTGGGGCATATCACTGACGGCTGCCAAAGTACAGTGCAGGATCGAGAACGAGAGGATCTACTGTACCTACTATCTCGACAGATCGGACAACCAGTACGGCAAAAACGTGGAGTTTCGATGGATCTCCCCAAACGCGCCGGACGACAACCGTATCCGTCACTTTCAGGTGCCGCCCCGGCACGGTTCGGTCTACGATTACCGCTTCCTTCCGGGTCGCGCGAAGGGTACCTGGCGTGTCGAGGTCATCGACCTGGATACGAACATGACGGTGGAAACCACCTTCGATATCAATACGACCGACAACTCCATGTTCGACGAGGATCTCTACGAAGCTCTCTAAGCCCCGCTTCAAAAATCGAAAGAGGGCTGCTCCAATGTCTTGATTCGAAAACTTCTGCGGTGGATGGGGCAGTAGCCGTGTAACCTTATCGCTTCGATATGGGTATTGGTGCCGTACCCTTTGTGTTTTTCGAAACCGTAGCGGGGATATCTCTTTCCCATTTCGACCATGATTCTGTCACGGGTCACTTTGGCGAGGATACTGGCGGCGCTCACTTGTGGAACATCGAGGTCGGCTTTGACCCGGCATTCGAGTCCCGGGATGCCGAATGTGGTGTTGCCGTCGAAAAGGTAGCCGTCGGCCGGAAGGGTCGCCATGATCTCTTCGAGCCCCTGTCGCAGGCAGGCACTGATGCCCCGCTCGTCGATGGCGGAGGCGTCGAAGGTGACGATATGGAAGGCGGCGTTTTCGACGATGGTCGCAAAGAGCCTCTCCCTTCTCTTTTCGGTGAGTTTTTTGGAGTCCGTCAACCCCTCGACGGGACGATGGAGTATGACGCCGGCCATGACAAGAGGGCCGGCGAGGGGACCGCGTCCCGCTTCGTCGATACCGCACAGTTTTTTCATGGTAAAATCATAGCATTCCGGTGCTGAAGGATGGTTGTGAAAGGTCGGATTCTTCTATTTTCGTTGATCGGTTTTTTTGTGGCGGGATGTGGAGAAAAGCCCGTAACGAAGGTCTACAAAGCGGCATATGAACGACCGATCACATGCCTTGCCCTATCGGTTTTTCCCCCGGATGATAGGCTGGAGAGGGCGATGAGAGCGCTCTATCCCTTCCGAAACGACTGCCCCGTCGTACTGGAAGTCGGACACAAAGAGAACATCTGCTGCAACAGCACCCAGAATGTCCAGCAAAAGACACTCTCCAACTTCCCCCACCATTTTCTGAGACTTGAAATCCGTCGCGGCATGACACCGCTTTACAGCTACTACATCGACCTGGACCACCCTGCCGACGCCGACGACGCGAAAGCCGCTTTCGATCGCCTAAAAGAGGATTTGCCCCTCTCCAATCCCTAATCTCCATTCCCGATCTTCCCGATTCCCGTTTCCCGTTTCCCGTTCCCCGATCTCCCCGGCCAGCCGCCTACTCTTCAAGAATCCATTCGTAGAAGGGTTTGGCCTGCACCGGTATCTCTTCGAACATGAATTCGAAACGGTTGGCGATGGTCAGAATCGTGATGGCCTCTACATGGAGAGTGTCGAGTTCGTCGATCCGTTTGGCGATCTTGGCGGCGGCGCTCTGGGGGTTGGCGAAAGGGGAGAGCAGCAGGGCGTGCCGGTCGGCCGGATCGAAAAAATCGATATTGTCGGTATAGACGCTTTCGGGACGGTCGCGCAGCATCCGGATCGATGCGATCGAATAGAGCTGTCCCATCAGAGATTTTTCGAAATACATCGATGCGGGCATCGCGAAGTCGTACATGATCAGTCGGCGGGCGGCCCCGGGCTGACGATGTTTCTCCATCCACGCCACAATGCGGCGCTCTTCCCAGGATTTCAGGGTCTTGTAGAGCCAGTCCTTGGAGATTTTGTGCTCCTTTTTGATAGTCGTGTAGAGCTGGTTGGGGGTGACGGGTTTGCCGAGAAACCTGGCCATATACCGAAAAAGTGTCAGCTCGCGGGGGGATGGAAAGATGGCGCGTACATGTTCGTGCAGCCGCAGGGTGATCAGCGATTCGTGGACGGTCGCCATGGCGGGCAGAGATCCGGTCCGCAGGTAGAGGGAGAAGGAGTGTTCGAGGTGGATATGTCGCTTTTCGAAAGCCAGGTACTCCTCGAAATCGAGAGGGGGCAGTTCCAGCAGCGGCATCAGGGGATTTTCCCTCCATGGTTCCCGGGTGACGAGTATGCACTGGCGGCATTTTGGCATCGGAAAGGTGCCGTCGAAGTGGTCGATGACGACCGTTTCGATGCGGTGCGTATCGACGAACTGCTGAATCTCAGCGGCGAGCGAGTTCCTGTCGACGCGAAGGTCGGCCAGATCGATGTAGATATGTCTGCGCTTCGGAATGCGGCTGAGATAGTCGAGCACCAGCCACGTCTTGCCGGAGCGGGGAGGGCCGTAGAGATTGAGGGTGTGGGAGGGGATCGATACCTTCCGTTCTACGAATCCGACCGCCTTCGGAGTCGATTCGTAGAACGCTTCGAGCTGCTGCATCGAAATCCCGCGTCGGACAGGATCGTCAGCCGATCTTCAGGCCGATGGCGAAACCGCCCACAGCCGAAGCGCTGCCGGCGAAACCGAACTCCGAAAGCCTCTCTTTGAGAAAGAGGGCGAACTGTTTGAAGGTGCCGGTGCCCGCCTCGACGGTATGTTCGAGCCCCGCTTCGTTGATGGAGACGATGCCGTAGTGCTCGAGAGCGAACATCAGAACGAGGGCGATACCAAGCAGCAGAAGAAGAAGTTTGAAACTCTTTTTGAGAAAATATCCGACGGCCAGACCGATGACGAAGCCCGAACCCATGTCGAGGTAGGGCAGATCGAAAAACTTTTCCGTTATGGAAGATGATGTGGCGTTCGTATCCATGGATTACCTTGATGATATTTTGAATCGCAAGACTGTAATTGTAACAAGAAATCTCCGATGTCAGAAGTCCACGGCCATGAAGTCTCCCGGCCCAGGCAAAGCATACTTTCCTTTTGAAAAGGAAACAAAATTGTGACGAAAACAGGAAAAGTGCCGCGAAAACGTTGCTTTTGCGAAAAGTTTTGAGTATAATCTTGGCTCCAAAAAGCGTTGGTTGCATACCAACAAGTTCTTTTAAGGGAAAACCTATGGAAAAAATTCGACTTAAGCTCAAAGCGTACGATCATCGTGTGCTTGATCGGTCAGTTGCTGCCATCGTAGAAGCAGTCAAACGAACGGGTGCCGAAATACGCGGCCCGATTCCTATGCCTACAAAGATCCGACGCTATACCGTGCTCAGATCGCCTCACGTCAACAAAGATTCACGCGAACAATTCGAAATCAGAATCCATTCACGTATGATCGACATCGTGTCTGCGACACCTGATACGGTCGATTCGCTGATGAAGCTGGATCTGGCACCGGAAGTAGACGTCGAAGTACGATCTATGGGTAACAAGGGGTAACGGATGGAATTCATCGTAGAAAAAATCGGCATGAGCCGAACAATCAATGTACCGAGTATCCCTGTCACGCTTCTTAAAGTGCAGGATATCAAAGTATGCGAGATCACCGAAGACGGTCGCGCCGTCGTCGCCTATGCCGATGGCAAAAAGCGAAACAAGGCGATCGAAGGTCAGCAGAAGAAGTATGGGCTGAGTCCTGAATACAACCGTTTCGCGACACTGAAAGTCGCCAATACCGAAACGGGCGACATCGATCTGACGCCGCTTTCCGAAGCCAAGAGGGTCAAAGTGACCTTCACGAGCAAAGGACGCGGATTCAGCGGTGTCATGAAGCGATGGAACTTCGCGGGCGGTCCCCGAAGCCACGGTTCACGATTCCACAGAGCACCGGGTTCCATCGGTAACTGTGAATGGCCCGGACGCGTACAGCCGGGACAGAAGATGCCGGGTCAGTACGGCAACGCCAAAGTGACAGTAAAAAATGAGATCGTATCGTTCGATCCGGAAAACAGAATCCTTGTCGTCAAGGGTGCGGTACCGGGACCGAACGGCGCGATGGGTCGAGTAAGGATTTCTAAATGAGTACAGCAGTAGTTTTGAACGAAAACCTGGAAAAAGCAGGCGAAGCCGAAGTTCCCGCGAACTTCCTCGAAGCGAGCCCGCACAACCTATATTTATATGTCAAGTCGTACCAGGCTGCGCTGCGTGCCAATACGGCCCACAGCAAAAACCGCTCCGCCGTCAGCGGCGGCGGCAAAAAGCCCTGGAGCCAGAAGGGTCGTGGCGGCGCGCGTGCCGGATCGATCCGAAGCCCGCTCTTCGTCGGCGGCGGTGTCGCTTTCGGACCGAAAGCCAACCGCAACTACGATCAGAAAGTCAACAAGAAGCAGAAGCGCCTCGCGCTGATGCACGCACTGGCTGAAAAAGCGGCCAACGGCAAACTCTACATCGTTGACAGCATCGAAGTCGCAAGCGGCAAGACGAAAGACGCTGCGGCGATGATGAACAAACTGGGCGAGCGTGATGCTCTTTGGGTCAAGTCTCTGATCGACGACAAGACCTATATGGCATTTAGAAATCTTCCGAACTGTTATTTGATCGAAGAGAATGAACTCAACGGCTATCTTGCAGCAGCGTATCGCGCGGTTGTCATCGAGAAAGCGGTTTGGGAAAATCTGACGAAAGAGGGCTGAGATGGCGGATATTACTGATATCAAATCGATACTTTATACAGAAAAGACACTGGGCCTTCAGGAAGAGGGTGTCATCGTGGTTCAGACATCTCCGAAAATGACGAAGAACCAGCTCAAAGCGATCTTCAAAGAGTATTTCGGTGTGAACCCGCTGAAAGTCAACTCTCTTCGCCAGAGCGGCAAGGTGAAGCGTTTCCGCGGCAAAGAGGGGAAACGACCGGATTTCAAAAAGTTCTATGTGAAGCTGCCGGAAGGCGCGAACATCGAGAGCTTGAGCGCGTAAGGGATAGAGAATGGCAATCAAAACATATAAACCGTATACACCCAGCCGACGCTATATGAGCGTCGTCGACAGCAGCGACATCACGAGCAAGCCGACGGTCCGCAAACTGCTGAAAAAGCTTCCCGCAAAAGCCGGACGCAACAATCGCGGCCGTATCACGTCTCGCCACAAAGAGGCGGGTGCGAAGAAGCTCTACCGCATCATCGACTTCAAACGCAACAAGTTCGGCGTCGAGGGTACCGTGGCGACGATCGAGTACGATCCGTACAGAAACTGCCGCATCTGCCTGATCAACTACGCAGACGGCGACAAGCGCTACATCATTCAGCCCAGCGGACTGAAAGTGGGCGACAAGGTACAGGCGGCCGAAAGCGGTCTGGACATCAAACCGGGCAATGCGATGAAGCTGAAAAACATTCCCGTAGGTACACTGGTACACAACATCGAGATGAAACCGGGCAAAGGCGGACAGCTGGTCCGAAGCGCCGGCGGCTACGCGCAGATCATGGGACGCGAAGACAAGTACGTCATCGTCCGTATGCCCAGCTCAGAGATGCGCAAGATTCTCGGCGAATGCATGGCGACGATCGGTACCGTCGGAAACGAAGAGTTCAGCAACATCGTCATCGGAAAAGCGGGACGCAGCCGACACCTCGGTATCCGTCCTCAGACACGCGGTTCCGCGATGAACCCGGTCGATCACCCGCACGGTGGTGGTGAAGGTAAAACGAACTCCGGACGTCATCCGGTCACACCTTGGGGTATGCCGACCAAAGGCTTCAAGACTCGTCGTAAAAAAGCCAGCGATAAACTGATCATTTCACGACGCAAGAAAAAATAAGAGGATAGGTAGACATGGCAAGATCGATTAAAAAAGGTCCTTTTATCGATGAGCATCTGATGAAAAAAGTGCTCAAAGCGAAAGAGACCGGTGATACGAAACCGATTAAGACCTGGTCACGCCGAAGCACCATCTTCCCGGAGATGATCGGTTTGACCATCAACGTCCACAACGGACGCCAGTTCGTTCCCGTATATATCACGGAGAACCACGTCGGATACAAACTCGGCGAGTTTGCACCGACACGTACGTTCCGCGGCCACAAAGGCTCGGTACAGAAAAAGATCGGGAAGTAAGGGGTAGAGTATGAGCAGAGCAACACTGAAATTCATTCGCCTCAGCCCGACGAAAGCCCGCCTGATCGCACGCGAAGTCCAGGGAATGAACGCGGAACTGGCGCTGGCCAGCCTCGAATTCATGCCCAACAAAGCGGCGAAAGTCATTTCGAAAGTGATCGCGTCGGCGGTCGCCAACGGCGGCTACGAGCCCGAAGAGGTCGTCATCTCTTCATGCCGCATCGACAAGGGTCCGGTTCTGAAGCGCTGGAAACCGCGAGCACGCGGCCGTGCATCACGGATCATGAAACCAACATCTCACGTGATCGTCGAAGTCACAGAAGCGAAGGATAAGTAATGGGTCAGAAAGTCAATCCGATTGGTTTGCGCCTTGGTATCAACCGTAACTGGTCATCACGCTGGTATCCGAACTGGCAGCGCGTCCCTGCATTCATCGCAGAAGACGACAAAATCCGCAAGTTCCTCAAAAAGGAGCTCTACTATGCGGGTATCGCCGATATCATCATTGAGCGTACCGCCAAACGACTTCGCGTGACGATCGTCGCGGCCCGCCCCGGCATCATCATCGGAAAGAAGGGTGCGGACATCGAAAAACTGAAAGCACGTCTGCAGAACATGGTGCAAAAGCCGGTGGCGCTGAACATCCGTGAAGAGAAACGCCCCCAGGCTTCCGCACAGCTGGCAGCGGAAAACATCGCGACACAGCTCGAGCGCCGTGTCGCCTTCCGCCGTGCGATGAAGAAAGTGATCCAGGCAGCCCAGAAGGCGGGTGCCAAAGGAATCAAAGTCCAGGTCGCAGGCCGCCTCGGCGGTGCCGAAATGGCCCGGACGGAGTGGTACCTGGAAGGACGCGTGCCGCTGCATACACTGCGGGCGAAAATCGACTACGGTTTCGCGCAAGCCTATACAACTTACGGAATCATCGGTGTCAAAGTTTGGATCTTCAAAGGCGAGGTTCTCCAGAAGGGAATCCAGCCGGAGCCTGTTGAAGAGAAACGTGGCCGCCGTGCTCCGAGACGTGGGAGGAGTTAATCATGTTGATGCCTAAAAGAACGAAATACCGAAAACAGCAGAAAGGTCGCAATCGCGGCAAAGCCTATCGCGGCAACCAGCTGGCTTTCGGAAACATCGGAATCAAAGCGACCGAAGCCGGACGTATCGACAGCCGTCAGATCGAAGCGGCGCGTGTCGCGATGACCCGCCACGTCAAGCGTACGGGCAAGGTCTGGATCCGTGTATTCCCCGACAAGCCGATCACTGCCAAGCCTCTCGAAACACGGATGGGTAAAGGTAAGGGTGCCGTGGACAAATGGGTTATGAACATCAAGCCCGGCCGCATCATCTACGAGATGGCGGGTGTCGAAGAGAAGCTGGCGCGCGAAGCGCTGACGCTTGCGATGCACAAACTTC
>NZ_JAOZOZ010000062.1 GCF_029933015.1 Hydrogenimonas sp.
GGAATCTTGTGCATCGTCTTGCTGATGGTTTCGAGAAACTTGATCTGCATCTTCACGTCGATCGTATCGTGTTCGAAATCGATGTGCCCCTTGCCGAAGATGTTCGCGCTGGGGCCGTTGACCACGATTTCGTCGAAATGGAAAACCGGGGCTTTGTACCGGTACTTCACGAACCCTTTCTTGATTTTGAATCCCTTGTTGCTGAAGCCGGGGTTTTTCAGCATCAAAATGGCGGGGACGGAGTTGAGAGTGGCCAGGATATTGTTGTAGATGGGACTTTTTGCCCACAGGGTGTCTCTGAAGGTGACGGTTCCGTTGATGTCGTCCACTTTTCCGACGGCGTCGAAATCGAAATAGCCCCCATAGAGGTCCTTCAGCGCCGGAATGCCGTGGATCACCCTGTCGGGCAGATGTTTCCCCACGATTTTCACGTCGTCGTTATAGACGATGGCCCGGATCTCTCCTTCGCCGTGTTTGGACTCGAAGAGTACCGAGAAGGGATGCTCGGTCGTGATTTTGACCTGAAAACTGTCGCATGGAATGTATGCGAAAGTGGTATAGAGGGTGCTCTCTTTTGCATGGATTCGGATGAGTCGCGACGAGATTCGGGAATCTTCCGTCCTTTCACGCTTCTGCAGGTAGGGGCGAAGGAGTTTTCGAAGCTCCATGATATGGACGTCGACCTTTTCGAAATCGATCGTGGTGAGCTTCTCTCTTTGTACCAGGGTGATGTTGTCGTTGAATTTCGCCACCGTTTTGGAAGGGGTCATGTGGATATCGATGTCGAAACTTTCGATCGGCCGGCCGTCGTGGCTGAGGATTTTGTTGCGATAGATCACTTTCCCTCCGGCATCGATCACTTTTTTGGCGACGCCGATATGGAGGTTGCCGCTTTCGACGGGAGTGAGAGGGCCCCGCAGGTAGGGTTTCACTTTTCCCAGATCCATAAGAGATAGACGCAGCGCACCGCCCGGCCTGTAGGTCAGCCGCATGGAAAGATCGGGTACTTCGAAGAGGATCTCCTTTCTGAAATCCATCGTCACGTGTAGCGGCTTTTGACGCATCTGCAGAAGTTCCACCCCGCCGGAGTTTTTGTAGACGAGAGTTTGGATAACCGGGTGGAAATCTCCATGTTTTTCGGCCAGATCGATCGTACCTTTCAGATCTGCGTCGAGATAGGGTTTCAGACGGATACGGCAGGAGTCGATCGTGATATCGGTATCTTTCGAGACGACATGGAGGTTTTCGACAGGTACCGGTATCACGTTGTCGAAGAGAAGCTCCGCGCTTTCGCTTCTATAATCGCCCCGGTAGGAGACGATCTTTCCGTCGACCAGCGCGACGGTCAGATCGACTTTGGCATCCATGACTCCTTTGGTCTGGACGAAGGGGACGGGAATCCTGTAGGCGTTCAAGATCCTGCGAATCGACTCGTCGAACCGGTCTTTGACGACGATGTGGGCGTCGAGCTCCGTCTTTCCTCCGCTTCCGAGGAGATTGCGTATGCGCACGTAACTGCCGTCGAGCTTTTTCTTCCGGTAGACGGGATGGTGGAGTTTGAAGCCCAGTACGTCGTTTCGGTAGGTGATGTCGATCCGTTTCGTTGCGACGGGGGGAACTTTCGGATGAAAATGGATCTTCGCGTCGTAGGCCGATGCGGCACCTTCCACTTTTCTGGGATCGAGTCTGACCGCCCCGTTTTTCCCGAGTGCGATCTCTCCTTTGAGGTAGTGCAGGATATATCTTTTTGCGGGGATCTTCGGATAGATCCAGACTTTGACGGGTTCGGGCGGAGCGAGATAGTCCACCAGAGGTTTGATGGAGTCGGTCATATCCGTATTGACGATGAAGCGGATCTTTTGATCCTTTTCCCAGACCAGAAAGTTGCCCGTGACGTTGAGCCCTTCGAATTTCCCTTCCCCCTTCCAGACGGCGTTGCGGCCGTCGTAGGCGAATTTTCCCTTGATCGAAAGGTCGGGTTCGACGAAGTAGAGTGTGGCGATTTTCGCGAAGAGCACTTTTTGCCGCTCGTCGTAGTAGATCTGTGTGGCGAGCTGGAGCTTGTCGGTCTCGACATAGAAGACGTCGTCGTAAAAGAGAAGATGCACGGTCTCCTTCGGTGTGACGATGTCGTTGATCTGGATCGATTCGAAAAAGTGGGGGAGATAGCGCAGGGCGCTCCCGATCCGCTCCATCTCCTGGATCGAACTATGTTCTTCGCTTTCGCCGCCTATTTCGATGCGGTCGATCTCGATGATGAGCTTTTTATCCAATTTAATGTAAAATTCACTGATTTTAAGACCCGGAAGATCGATATGGGGTATTTTCAGACCGTTAGCGAGGACGACAGCCAGAATGATGAACAGAAGCAGAATGGTAAAGAGGATTTTCAAAAGTGTCGAGTGGACGATCCTGGCTGTCGTTATTATCATCGTATCGCTTGCCTATTATCTGATGCAGCCGGTCAAAAGCAGTCGGGTACTCTATCTGCCCTCCGGCACGGGGGCTACGATTATATCATATCTGCATCGCGGCGGCATCGACGTCAACAGGCTCGATCGCCATCTTCTGCGCTTTTTCGGCTATCCCCAGCAGGGGTGGATCGACATCGGCACGACGAGGCTCACGAAAGCCGATTTTCTCTACAGAGTGACCCACGCCAAAGCGGCGATGACCGAGATCACGCTGATACCCGGCGAGACACGGGTCATCTTTTTCGACACGCTGGCCAAAGAGCTGGGGCTCGATCGAAAAAAGCTGGAAACGGCCTATGAAAAGTACGCCCCCTATCCGGACGGTGTGATATGGCCCGATACCTATTACATTCCGATCGGCATCACCGAAGAGCATCTGGTCTACTATCTCGTGAAAAGATCGATGCAGCGCCACAAAGAGCTCTCGAAGAAGTTTTTCGGCATCTACAACGAGAAAAATTGGTTTCGATATGTAACGATCGCGTCGATAATCCAGAAAGAGGCGGCGGACGAGAGCGAGATGCCGATCGTCTCGGCGGTCATCTACAACCGTATCAAAAAGCGGATGCCCCTGCAGATGGACGGTGCGCTCAATTATGGAAAATATTCCCACGTCAAAGTGACGAAAAGACGTATCGAAGAGGATAGAACCCGTTTCAACACCTACAGATACGCGGGTCTGCCTCCCTATCCCGTCGGAAGTGTCTCGCTCGAGGCGATCAAGGCGGCGATCAAACCGGCCAAAGTGGACTACCTCTATTTCGTGAAAGGAAAAGATGGAAAGCACATTTTTACGAAGCGTTACAAAACCCATCTCCGAAATATCAAAAGTGTGAATAAATGAAACATCGTCCTTTCTAATTTTTTCGAATGCGTGCCATTTATGCCTTACTAAAAGAGTTGGTTGCTACTATAAAGGTTATAAACACAAACCAAGAAGGAGAAACCATGGCATCCAATCCGACCATTGTCTGGACGAAAATCGACGAGGCTCCTGCTCTCGCGACATACTCACTGTTTCCTATCGTCAAAAATTTCGCAAAGAAGGCGGGAGTGGACGTCGAGCAGCGCGACATCTCTCTGGCCGGACGTGTCATCGCGACGTTCGCCGACTACCTGAGCGAAGATCAGCGTATCGAAGACGAACTGGCCAAACTCGGCGAACTGGTTAAAAAACCCGAAGCCAACATCATCAAGCTTCCGAACATTTCGGCCTCCATTCCCCAGCTCAAAGAGTGTATCGCCGAGCTTCAGGCGCAGGGTTACAAACTTCCCGACTATCCGGAAGATCCCCAGACCGACGCGGAAAAAGAGATTCAGGCACGCTACGCCACATGTCTCGGTTCCGCCGTCAACCCGGTTCTGCGTGAAGGAAACTCCGACCGACGTGCCGCACCCGCGGTGAAAAGGTTCGCACAGAAGCATCCCCACCGCCTCAAGCCTTTCGATCCGAACTGCAAAGCGTATGTCGCCCATATGGAAGAGAACGACTTCTACGCCAACGAGCAGTCCGTCATCATGGAAAAGGGTGGCAAAGTCACGATCGAACTCAACGGAAAGGTTCTCAAAGAGCTGACCGATGTCGAAGACGGTGAGCAGCTCTCCGCAAGCTTCCTCGGCGCGGCGGAACTCGACAAGTTCCTCGCCCAGACCGTCGAAGACGCCAAAGAGAAAGATCTGCTCTGGTCGATCCACCTCAAAGCGACAATGATGAAGGTTTCCGACCCGATCATGTTCGGTCAGGCCGTCAAAGTCTTCTTCAAAGAGGTTTTCGAGAAGTATGCCAAAGAGTTCGAAGAGATCGGTGTCAATCCCGACCTGGGACTGGGCGACCTCTACAAGAAACTTCAGAAACTCCCCGACGAGAAGCGCGGCGAGATCGAACTGGCGATCTTCGAAACCTACAAGAACCGCCCGAACATCGCGATGGTCGACAGCGACAAAGGTATCACCAACCTTCACGCCTCCAACGACATCATCATCGACGCCTCCATGCCTCCGGTCATCCGCGAAGGCGGAAAGATGTGGAACAAGGACGGCGAGCTTCAGGAGTGCGTCGCTGTTATCCCCGACAGAACCTACGCACGTATGTATAAAGAGATTCTCGAAGACTGCAAGCGTGAAGGTCAGTTCGACGTCACGACGATGGGTCACGTCAGCAACGTCGGCCTGATGGCGAAAAAAGCCGAAGAGTACGGTTCTCATCCGACCACTTTCAAAATCGCCGAGGACGGTGTCGTCGAAGTCAAGGACGAAAACGGCAACGTACTGATGAAACACGAAGTGAAAAAAGGTGACATCTGGAGACTCTACCGTGTCAAGGAGATCGCAGTCAAAGACTGGATCCGACTGGCTCACGAGCGCGGCAAACTGACCGGTGATCCGATCGTCTTCTGGCTCGACAGCAACCGTGCCCACGATGCCAACCTGATCAAGCGTGTCGTCGAGGAACTTCCCCAGTATCTCGAAAAAGAGCCGGTCGAGTACCATATCATGGCACCCGAACTGGCGATGAAGTACACACTGAAGCGTACACGAGCGGGCCTCAACACGATCAGCGTCACCGGAAACGTCCTGCGTGACTACCTGACGGACCTCTTCCCGATCCTCGAACTGGGAACGAGCGCGAAGATGATGTCGATCGTACCTCTTCTCGCCGGCGGCGGACTCTTCGAAACGGGTGCGGGCGGTTCCGCTCCGAAGCACGTCGAGCAGTTCCTCAAAGAGGGACACCTCCGATGGGACAGCCTGGGCGAGTTCCTGGCACTCGCCGAATCTCTGCGCATGATCGCACAGAAAAAAGGCGACGACAAGATCATGGAGATGGCCAAAGCCCTCGACAAAGCCAACGAAGCCTACCTCGACAACGACAACGCGCCGAGCCGCAAATGCTGCGAGCCCGACAACAAAGCGAGCCACTTCTATCTGGCCAAATACTGGGCGGAGGCGCTCGCTGCAAGCAGCGACAAAGAGTTCGCCGATATGTTCGCTCCGATCGCCAAAGCTCTCGAAGAGAACGAAAAACAGATTCTCGACGAAATGCTCGCCATGGAAGGCAAAGAGCAGGATATCGGCGGATACTACCATCCGGACGATGCCAAAGCCGAAAAGGCGATGCGACCGAGTGAAACACTCAACAAAATTATCGATTCCATCGCATAATTTTCTCCGCACCTCCGGGTGCGGGCAGGATAGGTGAGTAAAACTTCGAGCCTTTTGAAGTTTTATTCGTTTATCTTTATCAACAACTTCTGAAGTCTCCTTTTCGGCAGGCTGGAAAATTTACATTAAGGATTGCCAATGGGAAAAGGAAAACGAGTCGGTATCGTCGGAGCCGGAAATGTCGGTTCGACAGCCGCGTTTATTCTTGCCATGAATGGCTCGTGCCATGAAATCATACTCAGAGACAACAAGATCGATATCGCCAAGGGCAAAGCCCTCGATATGAGCCAGGCTGCCGCCGCGGCACGAAGCCACACGATCGTATCGGTCGCGGAAGAGCCCCATCAGCTGGCCGACTGCGACGTCGTCGTCGTGACGGCGGGAAGCCCGAGACTTCCCGGCATGAGCCGGGACGACCTGCTGCTGACCAACGCCGAAATCACCCGCGAAGTTGTCAACGATATCAAAACCTACTCCCCCAACGCCATCATCATCATGGTCTCCAATCCGCTGGACGCCATGACCTATGTGGCATTGAAAGAGAGTGGTTTCGAGCGTCACAGGGTCCTGGGAATGGCCGGCATTCTCGACAGTTCGCGAATGGCCTATTTCATCCAGGAGAAGCTCGGTTACGGCGCCGGCCAGATCCGCGCTTCCGTCATGGGCGGTCACGGTGACGATATGGTGCCCCTGCCGCGTTACTCCACCGTCGCCGGCGTCCCGCTCAACGATCTTCTGACGGACGAAGAGATCGACGAGATCGTCGAGCGAACCAAGCACGGAGGCGCCGAGATCGTCAACTATCTCAAGACAGGTTCGGCCTACTACGCGCCCGGCAAGTCGGCCGTCATCATGGTCGAGGCGATTTTGAAGGATACGAAGCAGATCTATCCCTGTGCCGTCTATCTCGACGGAGAGTACGGTTACAGCGACGTGGTCAGCGGCGTACCGGTCAGTATCGGTGCCGACGGTGCGGAGGAGATCATCAACATCTCCCTCAACGCATGTGAGCGGAAAATGTTCAAAAAATCGGTCGAATCGGTCAGGCAATTGATCGATACGCTGGAAAAACACAACTTTTTTGGAGAGAAACGATGAGAGAAATAGCATACGACGACATCGTCAAAGCGGTCAAGAACATGGTCATCCACACGGCGACGAATCTGCCGGAGGATGCTTTGAAGAAGCTCAAGGAAGCCCACGAAAAAGAGAAGAGCCCGGTCGCCAGGAAGGTTCTCGAGCAGCTCCTCGAAAACGCCGAGATCGCCCGAACCGAAAAGCGACCTCTCTGTCAGGATACGGGATTGGCCGTCTATTTCGTCAAGGTCGGCCAGGATGTCCACGTCACAGGCGGTACACTGACCGACGCGATCAACAAGGGCACGGAAGAGGGCTACATCGAGGGCTACCTTCGCGCCTCCACCTGTGACTGCTTCACCCGCGCCAACCTCAAAGACGTCATCGGCTACAACCTGCCGGCGGTCATCCACTACGACATCGTCGAAGGGGACAAGATCGAGATCGAATACGCGGCCAAGGGGGGCGGAAGCGAAAACGTCAGCCGCGCCCGCGTTCTGGCACCGGCGCAGGGACCTCAGGGGGTCATCGATTTCGTCAAGGAGGTGATCTCCGAAGCGGGTCCGAACCCCTGTCCTCCGATCATCGTCGGTGTCGGCATCGGCGGTACTTTCGAGAAAGCGGCGATTTCGAGCAAATACGCCCTTTTCCGTGAAGCGGGCAAACCCAATCCCGATCCGGCTGTCGCGGAGTTCGAAAAAGAGCTGCTCTACGAGCTCAACAAACTGGGTATCGGTGCCATGGGAATGGGCGGTACGGAGACGGTTCTGGCGGTTCATGTCGAGAAAAATCCGTGCCACATCGCTTCGCTTCCGGTCAGTGTCAACGTCCAGTGCCACAGCAGCCGACACAATCACGTAACGCTTTAAGGATTTGCCATGAGTCAAGTACACTATCTTACAACACCACTTACGGATGAAGATATCATGAATCTCAAAGCCGGAGATATCGTCTATCTCTCCGGTACGATCTTCACGGCCCGGGATGCGGCCCACAAACGTCTCGTCGATCTGATCGAGAACAAAGAGGAGCTTCCCTTCCAGCTCGACGGTGCCGTCATCTACTTCGTCGGACCGACACCTCCGAAACCGGGCGAGCCGATCGGCAGCGCGGGCCCTACGACGAGCTACCGCATGGACAGCTATTCGCCTACACTCATCAAGCACGGACTCAAAGGGATGATCGGAAAGGGCAAACGCAACCAGGCGGTCAAGGATGCCTGCAAAGAGTACAAAGCGGTCTACTTCGGCGCCACGGGCGGAGCGGGCGCGCTTCTTGGCAAACTGATCAAAGAAGCGAAAGTGATCGCCTACGAGGAGCTGGGACCCGAAGCGATCCGCATGCTGAAAGTGGAGAACTTCCCGGTGACGGTGATCAACGACGCCTACGGTCGCGATCTCTACGAAGAGGGTCGCAAGCAGTACGAAGTCAAAGACTGAAAAAACCAAATAAAGAAAGGGAAACAACATGAACATTCATGAGTATCAGGCGAAAGAGATTTTTCGTGAGTACGGTGTTCCTGTACCGCGCGGTCAGGTAGCCTTCAGCGTCGACGAAGCGGTCGATGCGGCCAAAGCGCTCGGAGGAAATATCTGGGTCGTCAAGGCGCAGATCCATGCGGGCGGCCGCGGACTGGGCGGCGGTGTCAAGCTGGCCAAATCGATCGACGAGGTCAGACACTGGGCCGATCAGATACTCGGCATGACGCTGGTGACGCACCAGACGGGACCGGAAGGGAAACTGGTCCAGAAAGTCTACATCGAAGAGGGTGCGGACATCGCGAAAGAGTACTATCTGGGTATGCTTCTCGATCGTGCAGCCGAAATGCCTGTCATGATGGCTTCTACGGAAGGCGGAATGGAGATCGAGAAGGTCGCGGCCGAGACTCCCGAAAAGATCGTCAAGGTCAATATCGATCCGGCCATCGGCTTCCAGGGCTTCCACGGACGCAAACTGGCTTTCGGTCTGGGACTCGCCAAAGAGGAGATCGGACCTTTCATCAAGTTCGCCCAGGCCCTCTACAAGGTCTATATGGACAAAGACGCCGAAATGATCGAGATCAACCCGCTTATCAAGACGGGCGACGGCAAATTCCTCGCACTCGATGCGAAGATGGGCTTCGACGACAACGCTCTGGGACGCCATCCCGACATCCATGAGATGCGAGATCTCAGCGAAGAGGAACCGACCGAAGTCGAGGCGAAACAGCATGGCCTCAGCTACATCAAACTCGATGGCAACGTCGGATGTATGGTCAACGGTGCAGGTCTTGCGATGGCGACGATGGATATCATCAAGCACGAAGGGGGCGAGCCGGCCAACTTCCTCGACGTGGGTGGCGGAGCGAATCCCGAAACGGTCGCGAAGGGTTTCGAGATCATCCTCAAAGACCCCAACGTCAAAGCGATCTTCGTCAACATCTTCGGCGGTATCGTCCGATGCGACCGTGTCGCCAACGGTATTCTGGAAGCGACCAAGATCACCGATGTCAACGTTCCCGTCGTCGTCCGACTCGACGGTACCAACGCGGAAGAGGCGGCAGAGATTCTCAAAAATGCCGGTATCAAAAACATCATTTCAGCGACCGACCTGGCAGACGGAGCCAAAAAAGCGGTCGAAGCAGCGAAATAAGGGAGGTATAGAACAATGAGTATTCTCGTCAACAAAGACACCAAAGTCATCGTCCAGGGATTTACCGGTAAAGAGGGAACGTTCCACGCCTCCCAGTGTATCGA
>NZ_JAOZOZ010000003.1 GCF_029933015.1 Hydrogenimonas sp.
ATCGGTAGAGTTTTCCTTTGTACCTCAGCCATCCTCCCTTTTTGCGGCCGGAAGGGTCGTGGTGGGTCCAGTGGATCAGGCCCCCTTTGGGATTGTAGAGATACTCGCCGCGGAACGCGACGCTTTCGCCTCTGCGAAGGTTCGGCAGCCGCGGCGCGATGTCGATATTGTGGACGACGAGTACCGTTTTGCCATCGGCAAGCCGGAGGATAAACCGCTGATGGCGATGACCCCTCTCGTCGTCGGCGAGGCGTTTGACGACATTGCCGTGATCTTCGACCCAGACGCCGCTGAGGTGCTTCGTGCGGGCTCTTTCTACCGAAAGCGATTCCGGGGAGCGGGTGATCGTCTCACTCTTCGTTTCGGGTATATGGTCAGGCCGGGGGTAGAGTGCCGTCAGCAAGGCGGCCAGAAGTGCCCCCGTCAGATAGGTGAGTTTTCGTTTCATGAGATGGATTATATCGCTATAATACTTGTATGAAAGATAACGAACCGAACATTACTCTTCGTCCGGATACCTACGAAAATCTTCTGGATTACGCAAAAATCCTCGGTCTTCCGCCGGAGATGATCGTGGAGCAGGCACTGGAAGCCTTTTTCGCCGAAGTCAACCGGCAGCTGCAGAGTCGCAACGAGATGGACGACAACGCCCAGACAAATCTCAGTTACGACGAATTCTGGGACGGGGTCGATCTGTGAAGGAAAGCCGTATCGACTCCAGCGATCTGAAAAATCTGGCACCGGCAGGGGCCGGCCTGCCGAAGGGCAGGGCGCTTTTCCTGCGTTACGTGGGATTTCCCCTTCTCAAGAGGGCTGTCTCTTTCGACAGGGCACTGGACCATTTTCTAAAGGAGGGTGAACGGATTCTCCGGCTCGCCGTTAGTGTCGACGAAGATGCACTTTTTAAACGGGTCATGGTGCCGCACCTTTTCGGACTGGAAGAGAACTCCCGATATTACAGTATCGCGATGGTTCTGGAGCATCTGCGGATCGTAGGCATGGCGCTGCAGGAGCGTATCCCCCTTCTAAGTCGGGGTGAGAAGCTCTCACGGGAAGTGAAGATAGAGGAGTACAAACCCTACAGGCGGATCGACAGGGATATCGTAGAAGAATACAGAGGTTTCATAGGGAGTTTCAGAGAAAAACTTCTGGAAAACATAGGAGATATTCACAGCGAAAACCGTCACGAGCACCCCTGGTTCGGAGCGCTCAATCCAAAAGAGTGGATGGTGATGGGTGCGATCCACCAGACGGTACACCGCCGGCAGATCGAAGCGATTTTGAAGTTGTTGCGATAGACTTCCGACCTAATATAAAGTAAGAGAATAAAAGAAAAAGTGGAAGCCGAATTTTTTAATATCTTTTGTATTAAAAATGAGATAACCTTTCAACAAAAACAAGAAGGTACAAAAAAATGAGCATGCCGTTTTCCGACGAAGATATCTACCAGGCTGTCAAAAACCATCTGCCGGCGGTGGAGGAGTATATCAAGTCCCATGGCGGGGGTATGAAACTGCTGGGTGTGAAGGACGGGAATGTCTATATCCAGCTGACGGGGACCTGTCACGGGTGCTCCATGAGTCTGATGACGACCAAGATGGTGGTAGAAAGACGTCTCAAAGAGCTGATCCATCCAAATCTCAACGTCATCAACGTCGAAGCGGGGCAGGAGGGCGAGCTGCCCGCAGATCTCTATCACGAATAGTTTTTAGATGGGTTCTAGCTCTTTTTCAGAAGCAGTCCCGCCGCGACGATGAGTCCGATGCCGGTCCAGACCCAGAGATCCGGGAAGGGGTCGCCCAGGGCCCATCCAAATCCCACGGCGAAGGGGATGTTTGTATAGCTGACGACACCGACGATCCCCGCTTTTCCCAGAGAGTAGGCTTTGGTGAGCATCCACTGGGAGAGGGTGGAGATGAGCGCCATGAAGGCGATGAGTCCCCACTCTACGGCATCTGAGGGGAGCACGAAATCGGGAAAGAGGAAGCGCAGAGGAGCCGGAGCGTCGACGAAGGGCGCCGCGATGAAGAGTATGGCCGGAATCAGCGCGCCGATGCCCGTGAAAGAGAGCACGATGACTCTGGCGTCGTAGATATGGCGGATACGCTTGATCGTGGCGTAGGCGCAGGCGGCGAAAAAACCGCCCAGAAGCCCCAGGAAATGTTCGTAGCTCATGGTGAAACCGGAAGGCTTCGTGATGAGCACGACACCGGCGAATCCAAGCAGAAGCGCCAGAATGCCGTAACGGTTGAGGGTCTCTTTCATCAGGAAAAAAGCGAGGATCGAGACGAAGAGCGGCGAGGTTTTGTTGAGGGTGATCGCTTCGCCCAGCGGGATCGTCGTGATCGTGTAGAAAAAGAGGATCATCGCCGAAAAACCGAAAAGCCCCCGCAGAAAGAGCAGGTGAATTTTTCCGCCGGAGAGTGTCGGCGGCGTGTGACGAAGGGCCAGGAGTATCAGAGCCACTCCGATGAGGTTGCGAAAGAAAACGATCTCCATGGCACTCATGGAGTCGCCCAGAACTTTCGCCACGGCGCCGTTCATCGCCGAGATGAGAGCACTTCCCAGCATGAAAAGAATCCCCGCGTCGACGGCATGGATGGCATATAGGGTCTTTCTCATGGTGCGCTCACTCTCCCAGGCGATATTTCGAGGCGGAATTATAGCACCGTTTTATCGATGGGTTCAGATTTGGCGCAGGGAGAGAATGAACCCCTCGAGTTCTTCGAGCTTCAGAGGTTTCGCGAAGTGGTATCCCTGATAGATATGGCATCCCTGTCGTTTCAGCCACTCATGCTGCTTGCGCTCCTCCACCCCTTCGGCGACGATGTCGAGTCCGAGAGTTTTGCAGAGAGTGATGATCGCCTTGACCATCGCTTCGGAGGCTTTGTCGGTAAGGAGTGTGTCGATGAAACTCTTGTCGATCTTCAGCTCGTCCACAGGGAGGCGTCTGAGCAGATTGAGAGAGGAGTAGCCGGTACCGAAATCGTCAAGCGAAATTCTCAGGCCGAGGTCCCGCAGGGTTTCGAGCTGCCGGACGATGCTCTCGAGCTCTTCGATGAAGAGAGATTCGGTGATCTCCAGAACGATGCGGGAGCGGTCCACATCGTGTTTTTCGATCTGTTTCGAGACCTTGTCGATGAAGTTCTTTTCGTTGAACTGGCGGATGGAGACATTGAGAGAGAGGCAGAAGTTCTGGTCGAGTCGGTTCTGCAGTCC
The DNA here is from genome assembly GCF_029933015.1 of Hydrogenimonas sp. Lineage (GTDB taxonomy): Bacteria > Campylobacterota > Campylobacteria > Campylobacterales > Hydrogenimonadaceae > Hydrogenimonas. The sequence goes on from NZ_JAOZOZ010000003.1 coordinate 3,220, forward strand.
CCCGATGTCACGCAGGGCCCTCTCCATCACGTAGTGGCCGATCCTTGGCATCAGACCTATCTCTTCGGCTATGTGGATGAAACGGTCGGGAGGGACGTTGCCCAGACGTTCGTTGTGCCATCGCAGGAGCGCTTCGACGCCGTGCAGCCTCCCTTTGGCATCGATTTGCGGCTGATAGAGCAGATGGAGTTCATCCTTTTCCAGCGCCCCGCGAAGCTCCTGCTCGATGACACTGTCACGCTTTCTTTCAGATTTGAGTTCGGCTGTAAAAAAGGCGAAGCTGTTTTTCGTCTTTTTCGCTCTGTACATGGCGATGTCGGCGGCACTGAGGAGTTCGTAGAGATCTTTCCCGTCTCTTGGATAGAGGCCGATGCCGATGCTCGCGCCGACATTGAATTCGAGCTCACCGATCTGGACCGGCATCGAAATCGCCTCGATGATGCTGTGTGAGATTTTCTCCAGCCGTCTGCCGTCCGACTCCCGGACCAGTATGATGAACTCGTCGCCTCCGTGACGGGTCACCAGGGCGTTTTCACGGATCGTCGCCGTCAGACGCTCCGCGATCTCGATGAGAATCATGTCGCCATAGTGGTGCCCCATGCTGTCGTTGATGTTTTTGAAGTTGTCCAGATCGACGAAGATGATGGCGAAGGATTCGGCGCCCGGGTGGATCCATTCGACGATATGCTTTTGCAGATAGTTTCTGTTGGGAAGTCCGGTGAGGTGGTCGTGTAGGGCCTGATGGATCAGCTCCTTCGAACGTTGCGTCTCGATCCTGTGGATCATCCGAAACAGCGTATAGAGTATGATGGAAATAAGCAGGAAGATGGCTGTGTTGAGACTCCATACACGGAGCGTCTCGCTCCAGATCATGGACATGGGGAAATGGTAGTGGATCCATAGAGCGTAACGGGGCAGGTAGCTCCAGGAGACCAGAAGCTTCTCCTTTTCCATCGAAGTGAAAGGCAACACGGCACAGCGGCCCGAACGACGAAGCGTGTCGAACGAGACTCCCGCTTTCTCTTTCAGACCGCGGTCGACCCTCTTCAGAAAGTTTTTTGGCAGAGGCGATGCGTAGAGATCCGGGTATTTGGAAGGGGGATGGGAACTTTTGAAGATGCGGTACCAGTAGCGGTCGATGAAAATGTCCAGTGTCGTGTGGGGTTTGATCAGGTTTTTCCAGATGACGGCGGTATTGTCGAGCCTGAGACCTATCGAGATGACGGCGACGACACGCTGGTTTTCGTCCCGTACCGCTTTTCTAAGCGGCAGCATCCAACTCCCGATCGGTTTGAGATAATAGGGGCGGCCGAGGATCATATGGGGACTCTGCAGGGCTTGAAGGAAAGTTTCACGGCTCTCTTTCTGCTTTTTGAGATTGGGCAGTTTGGTGGGGTCGTTGTTGCTGCTGGCGACATAGATACGTCCCTCGGCATCCGAGACGGCGAAACCGATGATGGTGGGGTTGATCTGCATGAGATGGTCGAAGAGGTCCCGCAGCTTTTCGAAGCTCTTTTTTCCATCTCCCTGCAGGATCTCCATCCCAAGAAGGTCCAGAAACATCTCCTGCTGCATCAGAAAATGGAAAGTCGTGTTTCGTGTGGATTCGCTGAGGTAGCGCAGCTCCGTTTCATACTTACGGACGATGTTTCTGTGTTGAGAGTAGTTGATGAATACAAGAAGCGCCAGACCGAACAGCAGCAGTGCATAAAAGAGCGTCCAGATATTTTTTTTGATCAAACGGTGCAACGTTCCGGTCCTTTGTTTTTCCTGTACGGTTGAAACTATATCGGCCAAACACTCTCTTTGTATATATTCGAATGTATGATGACTCTTTACCGTGCCGGATATCTCATCTTCCGGGCGACCCATTCGCGTTTTGAAACATTCGAACGCAATATCGGGTTGCTGAGGAAAATTTGTACGACGGAGAATATCAACTCTCTCGCGGTCCGGAAGGATGTCGTCGACGCCAATTTCTGGCTCGACGAAGTGGTAAACGCTCTGAACGAAAACAACTTTTTCCTCATGTTTTTCAGCCGAAAATCGTGCAGTTCCCGCTGGACGAGAAGATTGCTTCGGATTCATCGGACGCAGTTTTCTTTCCGGCCCAGGGGGTGAAATCCATCTGAAAAGGCTCAAGTCACATGGCTTTTCGATCGCGGTCGACGATTTCGGGGACAGGTCTTCACAGAGGGTATCGAAATTTCCGACCAGCCGGTAGGACTTCGACAGATGCGGATCGATCCGGTTCAGGGATATATCTTTTCTGCCGCACTTCCTTCTGAGCAGATACGCGATTTCGAACCGGTAAGCGGGACGATGAAGAAGGACGAATCCTCCAAAGAGCGCGTCTCCGTAGCTTGAGATCTTTTATCGTTCTCGAAGATCCGCCGATGCATATGATAGAATGTCTTTCCAAAAGGTGAGGTGGTGATGGTTTCGGCGTCGTTGAAAATCTTTCTGTCCGATCTGAAAAGCTCTTTCAAAGATCTCGTGCCCATTATCGCCGTGGTCGCATTTTTTCAGGTGGCCGTCGTGCGTGCCGTACCGGAGGATCTTCCTTCGATCGTCGCGGGACTGGCGATCGTGGCGGTGGGGCTGGCGCTTTTCATACGGGGGCTGGAGCTTGGAATCTTCCCGATCGGGGAGAACCTGGCCACCGACTTCGCCAAAAAGGGCTCTTTCTTCTGGCTCATGCTTTTCGCTTTCACGATCGGCTTTTCGACGACGGTGGCCGAGCCGGCACTCATCGCCATCGCCGACAAGGCCGCCGCCATCAGCGCCGGCAAGATCGACGCCTTCTTTCTGCGCATGACTGTCGCCGCCTCGGTGGGGTTCGCCATCTCGCTGGGGGTTTTCCGCATCCTGACGGGCCATCCGATACACTACTACATCATCACCGGTTACGTGTTGGTGGTGTCGATCACCTTTTTCGCGCCTGTCGAGATCGTGGGGCTCGCCTACGACAGCGGCGGGGTGACCACCTCCACCGTTACGGTGCCTCTGGTGGCGGCGCTGGGGATCGGCCTGGCCTCTTCGATCAAAGGGCGCAATCCCGCCGTCGACGGGTTCGGACTCATCGCCTTCGCGTCGCTGACGCCGATGATCTTCGTACAGCTCTACGGCATCGTCGTCTACGCCATATCGCCCGAGACGGCCCACGAGAGTTTCATGGTGATGGAGGAGGCGGTCCGCGAAACCGTCGAGGTGCACGAGCGTTTCGATCCGTGGGACATTCTTTGGGATCTGGTGGCCGTGGTCAAGGATGTGGCGCCGATCCTGGCGGTCATCTTCTTTTTCCAGTACGCCGTCATAAGAAAGAGAGTGGCCCACCTGCACAAGATCGCCGTCGGTATCGTGCTGGTGATTCTGGGGCTCTACGCCTTCATCCTGGGGCTCGAGATGGGGCTCTTCCCGATCGGGGAGACGATCGCCTTCCAGCTGACGGCGATGAAGAACGATATGCTGATCTATCTTTTCGGTTTTCTGATCGGCTTTTCGACGACGATGGCCGAACCCTCGCTGCTGGCCATCGCCATCAAGGCCAAAGAGGTGAGCGAAGGGCGCATCCACGACACGGTGCTGCGGGTGTCCGTGGCGATCGGCGTGGCGCTGGGAATCGCCCTGGGGGCCTACCGCATCGTGGCGGGCGATCCGCTGCACTACTACATCATCGTCGGGTACATCGTCGTCATAGTGCTCACCTGGCTGGCGCCCAAATATATCGTCCCCATCGCCTACGACAGCGGCGGGGTGACCACCTCCACCGTGACGGTGCCGCTGGTGGCGGCCCTGGGGCTGGGGCTGGCGGAGAATATCGAGGGCCGCAATCCGCTGATCGACGGTTTCGGGCTCATCGCTTTCGCGTCGCTCTTTCCGATGATCACGGTGATGGCCTACGGGATCTATGCAGACTATGTAGCGAAGAAGGAGGAGAAATGAAGTTTGTCGCACTGGTGGCCGTCGTGCCCGAAGAGAGGGAAGAGGAGGCGATCGAGGTCGCCAAAAACGCGGGTGCCGGGGCGGTCACGATTCTGCACGGGCGTTCGCTGGGGCTGAAGGAGAAAAAGATCTTTTTCGGGCTGACGCTGGAGGAGAACGTGACGGTGCTCCATTTCATTCTGCCCGGAAGGCTGTCGCTGCGGGTGATGAAAGCGCTGACCAGGGCGCTGGATATCGAAAGTGACGAAAACAGTTCGGTGATCTACACGATGCCGCTGGGACATGTGGCGGGCCTCAACGTGGAGGAGCTGCACAAGTTCGAAAACGAAGTGAAAAATCTGCTGTAAGGAGAGACTATGCTGGTAGAAGAGATCATGACCCCGAAAGAGAAACTGGTGATCGTATCCCAGATGGCGCCGGTACGCGAAGCGCTGCGGCTGATGAAGGAAAACGGCGTCAAGGCGGTGATCGTCGACAAGAGCAGCGAACATGGCGCCTACGGCCTTGTGACCTTCAAAAACATCCTCTACTCGATCGTGGCCGAGGACGGCGACATCGATCTGCTGAACGTGTTCGACATCATGAGCTCGCCCTCCATTTCCGTCTCGAGAAAGCTCGACATCAAATACGCCGCCCGCATGATGGTCAAAAACTCCATCAAACGGCTCCTCGTCATCGACGACAACGAAATCTACGGTATTCTGACGATGACCGACATCATCGGCGTCGTGCTGGAGGATATGGAGGCGTAGAGCGCAAAGGCGGCTCTTCCTCTCCCCTGCCTGCGGCGAACTTCTTCTCTCTATCGGTTTGTAAACCATTCTATGCTACCATTTTCCTTTACCAAGGAGCCCTTTTGAAGAGATTTTTCCTATTCGTTATCATTATGATAAATGCGGTTCGTGCGGACTCCTGTATCCGGTGCCACGAGGGGATCGAGGCGATCAGGGAGCCCCACACGAAAATGGCGAAAGAGATCGCGAAAGTGGCCAAAAAGGCGGGTGCCGCCGGCAATGGCTGCGTCGTCTGCCACGGCGGCGATCCGGACGCCGAAACGAAGGAGAAGGCCCACAGCGGAACGCTCTCGTATTTTCTGACCCACGAGGGGCCCAAAGCCTTCTACCCCGATCCCGGCAGTCCCTGGATCAACGCCAACACCTGCGGCATGTGCCACAAGGAGCAGGTGAAAGCGCAGATGAACTCTTTGATGATGACGGAGCAGGGCAAGATCCACGGCACTCTCTACAGTTTCGGCGGGCTGGAGGGGTACCGGCACGACGTGGGCAATTACGAGACGAAAAATCCCGACGATCCCCACGCGCGTCTGGGGACGAAGACCTACAGAAAATATATGAAGAGGCTGCACGATCTCAATCCCCAGGTTTTCCCCGCGAAAATGAAAGAGCTTCCTCCCGCGCCCACCCCCGAAGAGGTGGAGAAGGATCCGAAACTGGCGGCCTACACCTATCTGCGGCAGGAGTGCCTGCGCTGCCACACCGGATCCAAAGGGCGCCAGAAGCGGGGCGATTTCCGGGGCATCGGCTGTTCGAGCTGCCACATCCCCTACAGCAACGACGGCTTCTACGAGGGAGAGGACCCGACGATTCCGAAAAACGAGCCGGGCCATATGCTGGTCCACAGCATCCAGAGCTCGGTGAACGCGAAAGTGACGGTCCACGGCACCACATACACCGGCGTGCCGGTGGAGACCTGCTCGACCTGCCACAACCGGGGCAAACGGATCGGCGTGAGCTACGAGGGGTTGATGGAGACGGCCTACAAGCCGGGATTCGACGGGGAAGGCAACGGCCAGCCCAAACTCCATACCAAACACTATCTCCATCTCAAAGCCGATATCCATATGAAAAAGGGGATGCTCTGCCAGGATTGCCACACGACCCGGGATCTGCACGGCGACGGCTTTCTGGCCGGGGCGACGCTGGGGCCTGTGGAGATCGAGTGCCAGGACTGCCACGGTACGACGAAAGCCTATCCCTGGGAGCTTCCCGTGGGGTACGGCGACGAGTTCGACACCCGACCGGCCCGGGGCGCGCCCAGAGGCGTGACCCAGACGCTGGCGAAATACCTGAAAAAGGGAACGACCTTCGACAAAAAGGACGGCTATCTGCTGACCGCCCGGGGCAACCCCTACAAGAACGTCGTCAAGGAGGGTGACGATGTGCGTGTCTATCTGGCCGGCGGGAAGAGTATCCTGCTGGCGCCTCTCAAAAAGCTCAAAGAGGAGGGAAAACTCTCCAGAGAGGGTCTGGTGGCGATGGACGGGATCGCGGCCCACAATGACCGGATGGAGTGCTACACCTGCCACGACACCTGGGCTCCCCAGTGCTACGGCTGTCACGTCAAGATCGACTACAGTCGAAACCACAAAGAGGTCGACTGGCTCGCGGCGGCCCACGACCGGGATATCCACGGCACGACGGCGACGATGCGCCAAACGCTGCGGGAACATCTGGTACCGGGAAAGGTGACCGAGACGCGAAGCTACCTGCGCTGGGAAAATCCCCCGCTGGTACAAAACGGCGAGGGGCGCGTCTCTCCTGCGATGCCCGGCTGTCAGGTGGTGGTGACCGTCATCGGTAAAAACGGCAAGGCGCTGCTGAAAAACCACGTCTTCACGATGCCCGACTACAAACATCCCGAAAGCGGACGCAAGCTGCCGGGGATCGTCATGGCCTCGGTCCACTCCCATACGGTCCAGAAGGAGGCCAGAAGCTGCGAAAGCTGCCACGGCAACCCGGCGGCGATGGGATACGGCATCGAAGGGGGCCGGGTATGGGCCGATATGGGCGAGGATTTCATCGTCGATCTCAAAACCGCCGACGGCCGGGTGATCCCTTCGCGCACCACGGTCCAGAAACCGAAAATCGAAAATTTCAACGTGGACTGGAGCCGCTTCGTGGACGAAAACGGCACGCCCCTGCAGACGGTGGACAACCACTGGAACCTGGCGGGACCCCTGAGCGACGGCCAGCGGGCGAAGCTCGACCGCCGGGGAGTGTGTCTGGCGTGTCACGAAACTCTGCCGGAAGGGACGCTGGCCGTCTCCTTGATGCACCATGCGGCCGAAGCGGCCGGGGTGAAGATCGACAGGAAAAAACACAACGAAATTCTGAACAAAACCGTCAACATCGCAGCCTGGACGCAGGTGCTGGGTGCACTCTTCGCGCTGGGCGGGCTGATCTATCTGTACAGGAGGTACCGTCGTGGACGATAATATGCTCGAAAAACTCAAGGCGATCAAAAGCGAAATGAAAGAGACGCAGAAAAAGCGTGAAGCCGAAGAGAAGAAGCGGCGCAAGACCGAGGAAGAGGCGAAGAGCTTCGAGAGGATGATGCAGGCCGAGGGAACGAGAAAAATGGAGAAATGAGAATGGAGAATGAAGAATTGGACAGAAAACGAATCGTCTTCATGGGGACGCCGGAGTATGCCGACAAAATATTGAAACGGCTCCTGAGGGAAGGGGATATGGAAGTGGCGGCGGTCTATACGCAGCCCGACAAGCCGGTGGGCCGCAAGAGGGTGATGACGCCGCCACCGGTAAAGGTGACGGCCGAAGCGGCGGGGATTCCGGTGTATCAGCCGCGCTCTTTGAGAGAGGAGGGAATCGCCGGGGAAATTTCCGGATACGCTCCCGATTTCATCGTCGTGGCCGCCTACGGACAGATTCTGCCCCGGGCCGTTCTGGATGTCGCACCATGTATCAACCTACATGCCTCGCTGCTGCCGAAATATCGGGGGGCCAGTCCGATCCAGGAGGCGCTGCTTCACGGTGACAAAATCACGGGCGTGACGGCGATGCTGATGGAGGAGGGGCTCGACTCGGGTCCGATCCTGGCGTGGCGGGTGCGACAGATACTGCCGACGATGCGAAAAAACGAGCTTTTCGACCTGCTGGGCGACGACGCGGCGGCTCTGACGCCGGAGGTCTTGAGAGATTTCTCCTCCATCCGTCCGCTCCCCCAGTGCGACGCCGACGCCACCTTCTGTCGGAAGATCAGCCGTGCCGACGGACTCGTGAGCTTCGACATGCCCGCCGAAGCGCTCTACGACCGTTTTCGTGCCTACGAGGGATGGCCCGGGATCTACCTCGAAAGCGGCCTGAAGCTGATCGATCTTCTGCCCGACACGGGAGAGGGAGAGCCCGGCAGGATACTTTCGATCGACGACGAAGGCGTCACGGTCGCCTGCCGGGAGGGGGCCGTCAGGATTCTCACGGTCCAGCCCCCCTCCAAAAAGGCGATGGATGCGGTGAGCTACATCCGGGGAAAAAGGTACAAAGTTGCGGATCTACTCCTTTGAGAAACTCCCCTCGACCCAGAGGTGGCTGATCGAAAAAATCGGTGAAAAGGCGGTGGAGCCTCCCTGCGCCGTCATCACCGAATGGCAGACCGACGGTATCGGCAGCAGAGAGAACCGCTGGATCGGCCGGCCGGGGAACTTTTTCGCCTCGCTCGCACTGCACGAGGCGCACCTGCCCGACGATCTTCCGCTTCCTTCGGCTTCGATCTATTTCGCTTTTCTGATGAAAACGACACTGAAAAAGATGGGCTCTGCGACATGGGTGAAATGGCCCAACGATCTGTATGTGCAAGAGCGTAAAATAGGGGGTTGCATCACGATGAAAAAGGGTCGAACCGTTGTGGCGGGCATCGGTCTCAATATAGTCGATGCACCCCTTGATTTCGGGGTTTTGGACCTGGATGTCACGCCCATGGAGCTTTTGGAAAACTTTCTGGATTCCGTGGAAGAAGCTCCGTCATGGAAGCAGATTTTTAGCAACTTTAGATTAGAATTTGAGAACAGCAAAAAGTTCCATACGCATGAGGGTTCTGAAACGTTGGATTTGAGGGATGCCGTTCTGCAGAACGACGGGTCGTTGCTAATAGGAAAGAGAAGGGTAGTGAGTTTACGATGAGTGAAATTATTACGATAGCCAATCAGAAAGGCGGTGTCGGAAAGACGACCACCGCGGTCAACCTGGCGGCGTCGCTTGCCGTAGCGGAGAAGAAGGTGCTTCTGATCGACGCCGATCCGCAGGCGAACGCCACGACGAGTCTCGGGTTTCACCGAAACGACTACGAGTACAACATCTACCATGTCCTGATCGGTGCCAAAAAGATCAGCGACACGATCCTGAAGACGACGCTGCCGACACTCCATCTGGTGCCGTCGAACATCGGACTGGTCGGCGTGGAGAAGGAGTTCTACGACAGCGAAACACGCAAAGGTCGTGAACTGGTACTCAAAAGAAAGATCGACGAGGTGAAGAAGTCCTACGACTACATCATCATCGATTCGCCGCCGGCTTTGGGGCCGATCACGATCAACGCACTGAGCGCGGCCAACTCGGTCATCATCCCGATCCAGTGTGAATTTTTCGCCCTGGAGGGGCTGGCGCAGCTGCTCAACACGATCCGGCTGATCAAGAAGACGATCAATCCGAAACTGAAGATCAAAGGGTTCCTGCCGACGATGTACAGCGGTCAGAACAACCTTTCCAAGCAGGTCTTCGCCGATCTGACCCAGCACTTCAAAAGCAAGCTCTTCAAATCGGATGAGGACGAGTTCATCGTGATCCCCAGAAACGTCAAACTGGCCGAAAGCCCGAGCTTCGGCAAACCTGTGATACTCTACGACGTCAAGTCGACCGGCTCGAAAGCGTATCAGCATCTCGCGCAGGCGATTCTGGCGAGTTAGGCGGCATGATGGGCAAAAAGGGCAAAAGCAAATCGCTCGGACGCGGGCTCGGCGCCATCCTCGGAGAGGTCGCCGAAGCGTACGAAAACGAATTTCAAAGCGGCGAGAGCGATATCCGTGAACATGTGAGAGAGATTCCTCTCGACGAGATCGTACCAAACCCCTACCAGCCCAGAAAACACTTCGACGAGGACGCGATACGGGAGCTCTCCGAATCGATCAAGCGTCACGGCCTGCTTCAGCCGGTGGTCGTTATCGAACAGAACGACGAGTATGTACTGATCGCGGGAGAGAGGCGGGTGCGCGCCAGCAGGATGGCCGGTCTGGGAACCATCCGGGCCATCGTCGCCGATATCGACCAGTCCCGTTTCAGGGAGCTTGCGCTCATCGAGAACATCCAGCGGGAGGCTCTCAACCCGGTCGAACTGGCGAGATCCTACAAAGAACTGATCGACGAATACGGCATCACCCAGGAGGAACTCTCCAAGATCATCCACAAAAGCCGCAGCCAGATAGCCAACACCCTCAGGCTTCTGCAGCTGAGCGACTACGTCATGGAAAAGCTCTCCAAGTCGCAGATCTCGCAGGGGCACGCCAAAGTGCTGGTGGGGCTCGACGAGAAGGATCAGCGCATCATCTGCGACACGATCGTCGGACAGAAACTGAGTGTCCGTGAGACCGAGCAGCTCGTAGGAGAGATGAAGCCCACGGCGAAACCGGAGAAAGAGAAAAAAAGAGAGAAGGGTTTCGATCTGACCCCCTATCGAGAACGTATTAAGGAAAGTGTTCCCTTTCGTATCAATATCAAACAATCAAAAATGGAAATCACATTCGAAAGTGAGGACGAGGTCGAAGAGTTTCTGGAGAAATTCACACGCTGAATCCCCTGTTTTGGGGGTTGAGGAGAGTCGAGAGCGCTCTGTCTGAAAGAGCGTTTTAGAATATCCTTAATTTAGAATTTTGGATAAATATGATAACATTGCCCAATTTTTAGAAAGGAGCGTGTGCATGCTGGATATACATTTATCCCTGATGCTTCTGGTGGCTGTCGTCTTTCTTGTGCTCTTGACGCTGCTGAACAGCTGGCTTTATCAGCCGCTGCTTGCGTTTATGGACGAACGCGACAAGAGTATCCGGAAAGATCTCGAAAATGTGAGTTCGAACACATCCGAGATCGATGAGCTGAAAGCCAAAACCGAGGCGGTGATCGCGCAGGCCAAGAACGAGGCGGCTGCGTTGAGAGCGAAGACGATCGAGGAATCCAAACTTCTCGCCATGAGCAAGATCGAGGCGAAGAAAGAGGAGTTGGAGAAGACGTATCAAGGTTTTCTGGATGAACTGAAAAAAGAGGAAGAGCAGCTCAAGAGCGAGCTTCTTTCCCAAATGCCGCTTTTCAAAGAGTCTTTGAAAGCGAAATTCAGTCAAATATAAAAGGAGAAAATGTGCGTAAACTGTTATGGATGGCTGCATTTTTCCTTCCCGCGGTCGTTTTCGCTTCCGGACACGAAGCGGCGGAGGGCGGGACCGATTTCGTGCCGCGACTCGTCAACTTCATCATCTTCGTCGGAATCGTCTGGTATTTCGTCGCGGAGCCTGTCAAGAACTTCTTTACAGGACGCAGCGCCGAGATCGCTTCGAGACTCGAAGAGGTCCAGAACCGTCTGAAAGCGACGAAGAAAGCGAAAGAGGATGCCCAGGCCGAGTATGAAGCGGCCGAGCATACGGCGGCCGAGATCATCGAAGCGGCGAAGAAAGAGGCGCAGCTTCTGGCTAAAAAGCTGGACGAGCAGCTCCAGGCCGAGCTTCACAACCTCGAGAAACTCCAGCAGGAGAAGATGGAAGTCGAAAAACGGCAGATGGTCCGAAAAACCGTCGCGGAAGTTCTCGACGAACTCTTCAAGGGCGATGCGATCGGCATGGATGAGAAGAAATTCGTCAATCTCATCATGAAAAAGGTGGCCTAAGATGGATCAACTGGTAGCAAAAAGATATGTCAAGGCATTGATCGAGGCGCTGGGAGAGAAGAAGATGGCATCCGCCGAGAAAGCTCTCGCTGCGGTCGCAGGCGCTTTCAAAGATCCGAAATTTGCCGAAGTGATCGTCTCTCCGGAAGTTTCCAGAGCACAGAGGGAAGAGCTGATTGTCTCACTTCTCGGTGAAAAGGCCGACCCCAAACTGGTCAACTTCGTCAAAACCCTCGGTATCCACAACCGCTTCGGGCTGATCCCCGAAATCGTCAAGCTTCTTCAAAAAGAGCTTCAACGACGTGCCAACAAGTACGAAGGGGTCGTCGAGAGCAAAAAACCTCTCGACAAGAAACTGCTCGGCGAGTTGGAGAGTTCACTTTCCAAATATGTGGACGCGAAGGTCGTACTCAAACCCGTCAAGAGCGAGCGGGACGGCATCAAGGTGATGATCGAGGATCTCGGTCTCGAGGCGAGTTTCTCGAAAGAGAGAGTCGCTTCCGATATGATCACCCACATTTTGAAAGCATTGTAAAACATAGAAAGGAGATCGGTAGTGTCTAAACTTCAAGCAGATGAAATCAGCTCGATTATCAAAGAGCGTATCGAAAATTTTGAATTGAGCGTCGATATCGACGAAACGGGAAAAGTTGTCAGCGTCGCTGACGGAATCGCACAGGTATTCGGACTCAACAACGTAATGGCCGGTGAAATGGTCGAATTCGAGGATGGAGAACGAGGTATGGTCCTCAACCTCGAAGAGGCGAGCGTCGGTATCGTCATCCTCGGAAAGGGCCTCAATATCCGTGAAGGAATGAGCGTCAAGCGTCTGGGACAGCTTCTGAAAGTGCCTGTAGGCAAGGAGATCGTCGGACGTGTCGTAAACGCCCTGGGTGAGCCGATCGACGGCAAAGGCCCGATCGAATCGAAAGAGTACCGATTCGTCGAAGAGAAAGCTCCCGGCATCATGGCGCGTAAATCTGTCCATGAACCGCTCCAGACAGGTATCAAGGCGATCGACGCCCTGGTTCCGATCGGACGCGGACAGCGCGAGCTGATCATCGGTGACCGCCAGACAGGTAAAACCACTGTCGCCATCGACTCCATCATCAGCCAGAAGGGTCAGGGTGTCGTCTGTATCTACGTCGCTATCGGACAGAAGCAGTCGACCGTCGCATCACTGGTACGCAAACTCGAAGAGCACGGTGCGATGGATTACACGATCGTCGTCAACGCCGGTGCTTCCGAGTCTGCCGCCCTGCAGTTCCTGGCTCCCTACGCCGGTGTCACGATGGGTGAATATTTCCGCGACAACGGACAGCATGCGCTGATCATTTACGATGACCTGAGCAAGCACGCCGTCGCCTACCGTGAAATGTCTTTGATTCTTCGCCGACCTCCGGGACGTGAAGCTTTCCCCGGTGACGTCTTCTACCTGCACTCTCGCCTTCTCGAGCGCGCAGCGAAACTGAGCGACGATCTGGGTGCCGGATCTCTGACGGCTCTGCCGATCATCGAAACCCAGGCAGGTGACGTTTCGGCCTACATCCCGACCAACGTCATCTCGATCACGGACGGCCAGATATTCCTGGAGACCAACCTCTTCAACAGCGGTATCCGTCCTGCGATCAACGTCGGTATCTCCGTTTCGCGTGTCGGTGGTGCCGCCCAGATCAAAGCGATGAAACAGGTTTCCGGTACACTGCGACTCGACCTCGCGCAGTATCGCGAACTCGAAGCTTTCGCCCAGTTCGCCAGCGACCTGGACGACGCGACACGTGCCCAGCTCGAGCGTGGTGCCCGCATGGTCGAAGTCTTGAAGCAGCCGCCCTACAGCCCGCTTCCCGTCGAAAAACAGATTCTCATCATCTATGCGGGAGCCAACGGATATCTCGACGACGTTCCGGTCGAAGCGGTCACGAAGTTCGAGGCGGAGCTCTATCCCTTCGTCGAAGCGAACTTCCCGAACGTTCTCGAGCAGATTCGCGAGAAGCAGAAGATCGATGACGAAATCGAAGAGTTGATTAAGAAAGCACTGGGCGAATTCAAAAATTCATTCAGCGCCTAAGCATAAGGATCAACCATGGCAAACTTGAAAGAGATTAAGCTTCAGATCAACAGTGTCAAGGGTACCCAGAAGACGACACGTGCGATGAAGCTTGTTTCACAGGCGAAACTGAAAAGAGCCGAGGAGCTGGCGAAAAGATCTCGCATCTACGCACAGAAACTCGACGAGCTCGTCAGCGAAATCGCCTATGAAATAAACCACAGCAAAGTGGGCGGAAGCGACAGCCGTTTCGTACAGACCGATCTCGCTGTCCGTACCGTCGACATCATCTGTGTCACGGCCGACAAGGGTCTTTGCGGCGGCTTCAACGTCAGCACGCTCAAAACGACGCTGAAACTCCTCAGAGAGTACAAAGAGAAGAAGGTAGCGGTCCGCCTCCGTGTCATCGGACGCAAGGCGATCGACTTTCTGAAATACAACGGTATCGAGATGACCGACGAAGTGATCGGACTGAGCGCATCGCCCGACTACAAGCAGGCCGCCGAGTTCATGGATCAGTCGCTGATGGATTTCGCGAGCGGTGTCACCGACCGCGTGATCCTGATATACAACGGCTTCAAGAACATGCTGACCCAGGAGCAGCGTGTCATCCAGCTGATGCCCATCGACATCTCCACGGTCGAACCCCGCGAATTGAAGTCGAGCATCGAGTACGAACCGGAAGAGCAGGAAGAACTCCTCAACACGCTGCTTCGCAAATATGCGGAGTACAGCATGTACTACGGACTTCTCGATTCCCTCGCCGCCGAGCACAGCGCCCGTATGCAGGCGATGGACAACGCGACGAAAAACGCCTCGGAGCGCGTCAACGAACTGACGATCGCATACAACAAAGCACGACAAGAATCTATCACTACCGAACTGATTGAGATCATCAGCGGTATGGAAGCACTGAAATAAAAGAAGGAGAAGGAATGACAGGTAAAATTGTTCAGGTCATCGGGCCGGTTGTCGACGTCGATTTCGAAGACTATCTGCCGGCGATCAACGAAGCACTCGAAGTCAACTACGAACTCGAGGGAGAGAAGAAACGTCTCGTACTCGAAGTCGCCAGCCACATCGGCGACAACCGTGTACGAACCATCGCCATGGATATGAGTGAAGGTCTCGTTCGCGGCATGGATGTCAAAGCGACAGGCGACGCGATCAAGGTCCCGGTCGGCGAAGAGGTCCTCGGACGTATCTTCAACGTCATCGGCGAGACGATCGACGAAGGCGAAGCGCTGAAAGCGAAAACGACATGGAGCATCCACCGCAATCCTCCTGCGTTCGAAGATCAGAGCACGAAGCAGGAGATTTTCGAAACCGGTATCAAGGTCGTCGACCTTCTGGCTCCTTACGCGAAGGGTGGTAAAGTCGGACTCTTCGGTGGTGCGGGCGTCGGTAAGACGGTCATCATCATGGAGCTGATCCACAACGTCGCATTCAAGCACAGCGGTTACTCCGTCTTCGCGGGTGTCGGTGAGCGAACGCGTGAGGGTAACGACCTCTACAACGAAATGAAAGAGTCCAACGTACTGGACAAAGTCGCCCTCTGCTACGGCCAGATGAACGAGCCCCCGGGAGCACGTAACCGTATCGCACTCACAGGTCTGACGATGGCGGAGTACTTCCGTGACGAGATGGGCCTCGACGTTCTGATGTTCATCGACAACATCTTCCGATACGCTCAGGCCGGTTCGGAAATGTCGGCACTTCTGGGACGTATTCCTTCCGCGGTCGGTTACCAGCCGACACTGGCACGTGAAATGGGTCAGCTGCAGGAGCGCATCACCTCGACGACGAAAGGTTCGATCACGTCCGTACAGGCCGTCTACGTTCCGGCGGACGACCTCACCGACCCTGCGCCGGCTTCGGTCTTCGCCCACCTCGACGCCACGACGGTTCTGAACCGTAAGATCGCCGAAAAGGGTATCTACCCCGCCGTCGACCCGCTCGACTCCACAAGCCGTATGCTCGATCCCGCCATCATCGGCGACGAGCACTATCAGGTCGCCCGCGGTGTCCAGTCAGTACTTCAAAAGTACAAAGACCTTCAGGACATCATCGCGATCCTCGGTATGGACGAGCTCTCCGAAGAGGACAAGAAAACGGTCGAGCGTGCGCGTAAGATCGAGCGCTTCCTCTCCCAGCCCTTCTTCGTCGCGGAAGTATTTACCGGAAGCCCCGGAAAATATGTCACGCTCGAAGAGACGATCAAAGGCTTCAAGGGACTTCTCGAAGGCGAGTACGACGATCTTCCGGAAGCTGCCTTCTATATGGTCGGCAGCATCGACGAGGTTATCGAAAAAGCTGAGAAGCTCAAAGCCAAAGCCTCTTGACAAGGGATTCCTTGTCAAGAGAGTTCATATCCTGAACTAAAGGATAATCATGGATACAATGAAACTTGAAATCGTGACTCCCCACGGCCTGATCTTCAGCGGTAACGTGAAGTCAGCCACATTCCCGGGAGCGGAGGGTGAATTCGGCGTTCTGCCCGAGCACGCCTCACTCGTCTCACTGCTGGAAGCCGGAGTCATCGAAATCGAAAAAGAGGATGGGACGGTCGACTCCATCGTCATCGATTCCGGATATGTGAAAGTCGACGAAAACAAGACGCTGGTCGTCGTCGAAGGGGCGGTGCCGATCGTCGGGGAGACCGAGAGCGACATGGCCAAAGCGATCAAAGAGGCGAAAGAGCTCATCAAAAAAGCGAGCAACTCCGATTTTGCCATTGCCAATGTCGAGGCAAAAGTAGAAACGGCCGCCAAAACAAGATTTTAAACCATGATCGACATCATCGTCGGTTATATCGACCGCAGCAGTCCCATCACCATCGCAGTCCTGGGACTGCTCTCCTTTTACCTTTTCCTCACCGTCTGGATCTACGTCTACCGATACCTTACACTCGCACGATGGCTCTCCAAAGAGAAGGATTCGATGGAACAGATGCATATGGGGGCCACATCCGTAACCCACGGATCCATTCTCAAAAGCTGTCTCAAGCGATCACCCGCCATCAACGCCAAAGCACTGGAAATCTGTGAATATGCCGCGACCAAAGAGGCGACGAAGGGCCTGACGCTGCTCTCCATGATCGCCAGTACCTCGCCTTTTATCGGACTTTTCGGTACCGTCATATCGATTCTCGAAGCATTCGCGGGCCTTGGAACCCAGAAAAGCGCGACGCTCAGCGTCGTCGCTCCGGCCATCAGCGAAGCGCTGGTGGCGACGGCGGCCGGTATCTTCGTAGCGATCTTCGCCTACAGCTTCCATCTGCTGCTCAAACGAAAGGCGTACGACCTGACGACGGTCATCGCGATGCAGGCCGACATGCTTCTGGCACAGAAAAGAGACGCGTAGGACCATGCGATACGAATGGGATGAAAAACCCGATCTCAACATCACGCCGCTTGTCGACATCATGCTGGTGCTGATGGCCATTTTGATGGTCACGGCACCCACGATCATCTACGAGGAGAACATCACCCTCCCGCAGGGTTCCAAAACCCGTACCCTCCAGAAAGTCAAGTCGATCGAGATCAGCATGGACAAGAACCGCGTGATCCATTTCCAAAAAGAGAAGTTCGACAAAATCTCTTTCCCCGACCGTTTTCTGCTCAAGACCCAGTCTCTGGACAAAGGGATACCCGTCTACATACGGGCCGACGAGCGTCTTCCCTACAAGGATGTGATGTATCTGCTCAAAACGGTGAAGGAAGCGGGATTTTCGAAAGTCTCACTGGTGACCGATGGATAAAAGGGGTCTCTTCTTCTTTACGGGCGGAGCCGCCGCCTTTCTCTTCTATTTCGTTCTGATTCTTCTGTTGATAATCTTTTTCAACGACTACAAAAAATCGAAGCGGTACGTTCCGAAAGTCTCGGAATCGATCGAAGTCTCTTTGATGCAGATGCCGCCGGCGAAACCGAAGCCGCAGCCGGTCGAAAAAAAAGAGGTCAAACCGAAAACCAAAGCCAAAACGCCGGCCGTCGCCAAAAAGAGCAGCGCCTCGCCGAAACAGCCCACAAAGCCCAGACCCAAAGCGATCGCCTCCCTCTTCAAGGGTGTCAAGATAAAAGAGCCGACCGATACCTCCAGAGCGGCACGTCTGGCCAACGCGCCGAAAATCAGGTACAAGGCCACATCGAAAGAGGAAAAACGGGAGCAGAAAAGAGCCCAGCAGCTGATCAGGGATATCAACCTGAGCAAACCGTCGATCAGGATGTCGTCCAAAGCGTCGGGCCAGGGAGAGGTGGACGCCTACATGTCCAAACTCTACGAGATACTCTACGGCTCCTGGCAGCCGGAGTCGGTCTATGCCGGTTCCGCCGCCACCGTGCGACTGACGATAGCGCCCGACGGGGAGTTTGAGTACCGCCTCTTATATCCTTCGGATAATCAAGGTTTCAATGAGAGCCTGATAGAATACCTCGAACGACTCAAACATAAAAAATTCCCGTCACACAAGCGCGGCAGAGAGCTCGTGATCGACGTGGAATTCAAAGCGAAGGAGTAGGCGTGCGAATAGTTTTAATGATGTTGATCGGGGTTTTCCTCTATGCCTCGGACGCGACCCTGGAGATCGTCAAATCGGCCGACAACCGACCTTCTGTCGTGATACAGGACGCTTCGGTTTTCGGTACCGAAACGACCCGCCAGAAGTTTTTCAGACTCGTCATGGGCGACCTGAAAGTGACGGCCCACTTCAAAGTCGAGGACACCTACCACTACACCGGGTACGACGCCCTCGTCGACCCGATGCTAAAATCCTACAACTATCTGCTGCGGTACCGCTTCAGAGAGGGTGACCAGCAGCGGCTCTACATGGACGTCAAAGCCTTCGAACTTCCCTCGGGCAGCCCTTTTTACGAAAGAAGCTACCGTGTGGCCAACCGTGCGAGATACCCCTTTCTGATCCATCAGGCCGTCATCGATTTCAACGACTTTCTGAAGATGCCCAGCGTGGCGTGGATGAAGCGTTACGTCGTATTCTCCGAATACGTCAAACCCAAACACGCCGATATCGTCATCGCCGACTATACGCTCACCTACCGCAAACGGCTCGTCAGCGGCGGGCTCAACATCTTCCCCAAATGGGCCGACCGGGAGCAGAAGGGGATCTACTTCACGAAACTCGGGCGCCGGCCAGTCCTTTACTACTACAACATCTACACGGGCCAGCAGCGCAAAGTCGCCACCTCCGACGGGATGCTGGTCTGCTCCGACGTCAGCCGTGACGGGAAAAAGCTGCTCTTGACGATGGCCCCCGACGGTCAGCCGGATATCTACCAGTACCATCTCGACAGCGGGATGAAGGAGCGGCTCACGTTCTACTCGGGCATCGACGTTTCGGCCCAGTATATCGACGGTGAGAAACGGATCGTCTTCGTCTCGGACAGACTGGGATACCCCAATATCTTCGCATCCCGTATCGGCAGCAGAGGCGTGCAGCAGATGGTCTTCCACGGCCGCAACAACAACGCCTGCAGCGCCCACGGCAGATACATCGTCTACAGCAGCAGGGAGACGGACAACGCCTTCAGCTCCAACACGTTCAATCTCTATCTGATTTCGACCCAGACCGACTACATCCGCCGGCTGACCGCCAGCGGTGTCAATCAGTTTCCGAAATTTTCCGAGGACGGGGAGAGCGTGATCTATCTGAAGCATTACGCTTCCCAGAGCGCCATCGGCATCATCCGGCTCAATTACAACGAAGGGTATCTCTTTCCTCTCAAAGGAAAACGTATCCAGTCGATCGATTGGTGAATCAGTATAAATATCAATGAAAAACCAGTAACTTTATGATAAAATCCACAAAACTTATACATAAGGAGACAGAGCGATGAGAAAGAGTTTGTTCATAGCCGCAGTGGCCGCGGCACTGCTGATGAGCGGGTGTTCCCAGAAAGAACCCGAAGTCGACATGACGCAGCAGGGTGCGGGACAGGAAGCGACGAGTGCCGACAGCGGCCTCGATACGATCCAGGGCAGCACCGAGTCGAGTGACATCATGAGCGAGGACGCCCGTCTGGCGAAGATCCGTGAGATCGAAGCGAGCGCGAAAAAGATCTATTTCGATTTCGACAAGTACAACATCCGTCCCGACCAGGAGCCCAGAGTCGACGAGGACGCCAGACTCTTCGCTTCGGAAGACGCGAAAGACCTGACGATCAAGATCGAAGGAAACTGTGACGAATGGGGTACCGACGAGTACAACTACGCTCTGGGCCTCAAGCGCGCCAAGAGCGTTCGCGACGCACTCAGCGTCAAAGGTATCGACGAGAGCCGCATGGTGATGGTCAGCTACGGCGAAAGCAATCCCGTATGTACCGAGCATACAAAAGAGTGCTGGGCACAGAACAGACGTGTAGAATTCAAACTCCTCCCCTGATCTAGATGAAAAAACTTTCTTTGACAATCCTTCTGGCTGTCGCCGCGTTCGCGGCGTCACCGGAAGAGCCCTCCGCATTCGGAGCCGGCAATCTCGACAGTCCCAATCCCTACGGCCTCAGTGAAGAGGAGAAGCATATTCTCCGAAACAAACAGGCGATCGAAGCCCTACAGAAAAGCCTTCTAAAGCAGCAGCAGATCGTTCAGGAGAACCGTGAACGCATCGACGGACTCCAGAGTATCCTCGAAGGCCTCAACAGCAAGATCCGATCCTACGACAACGCCGTGGAGAAGATCGACGATCTCAACCGGACCGTCGATCAGCTGGTCGTGACCCAGCAGGAGAATTTCGAGCAGATCCGAAAGGTTCTTCAGGAACTGGGCGCGATGATCGACTCGATCAACGAAAAATATGTGGACAAAGAGCGTTTCGAGAAGCTCGAATCGGCTTTTCTCGATTTCAAGAACTCCTACGAATCCTTCATGAAAAAGGGAGACCTGAGCGGGAAGGCGAACGCCGACATCTTCGTAGAAGCGAAAAAGCTCTTTTCGAAAAAACGCTATTCGGACGCGAAGATCTATTTCGACCATCTGATCAAAAACCACTACAAACCGGCCACGTCCAACTACTACCTGGGTGAGATCGCCTACCGGGAAGGGCGATACAAGGATGCGATCGCCCACTACAAAAAGAGCGCGTCACTCTATGACAAGAGCAGTTTCATGCCGACCCTGCTGCTGCATACGGCCGTCTCTTTCGAACGCCTGGGCGACAGAAAGCAGGCGAAACAGTTCTACGAATCGCTGATACAGCTCTATCCCGAAAGCAAATCGGCGAAGGTCGCCAGAAAAAATCTCGCCAAGCTGAAATAACTTTATAAACTTAAGAAAAACTAAACAATGGGTGTGTTAAGATACCCAACTTTTTGAAGGAGAATTATTGATGAAAATCGAAGACAACAACGTCGTTTCATTCAATTATGAAGTGAAAGACGCAAAGACCGGCGAAGTGGTCGATTCCAACATGGGACAGGCACCGCTTTCGTTCATTACAGGAAAACAGCAGATCATTCCCGGTCTCGAAAACCAGATGAAGGGGATGGAAGCGGGTGAAAACGCCGACATCCTCGTGCCCGCGGCAGAAGCCTACGGCGAATACAATCCCGAAGCGGTCCAGACCATGCCGCGCGAGCAGTTCGCGGGCATCGAACTGCAGGAGGGCATGACGCTCTACGGACAGAGCGAAGACGGACAGACCGTCCAGGTCACCGTCAAAGCTTTCGATGAAAACGAAGTGACGATCGACTTCAACCATCCTCTTGCGGGCAAAGATCTTCTCTTTACCGTCAGTGTCGCCGAAGTTCGTGAACCGACCGTCAACGAATCTCTCAGCGGCCAGGTCGAGCAACCCGGTCACGATAGTTGCGGTTGCGGTACAGGTGGCTGCCACTAATTTCATCGCCGTTTCGAAGCCTCTCAAAGAGGCTTTGAAATCCGCCAACCTTCTCAAATCTCTCAAACTCAACACACTCATCAGCGGTGAGCCCGGAACGGGACGCCACACACTCGCGAAACTCATGATGCCGGAAGCCCCGGTCGTTCACGGAAACCATCCCGATCTCTACAATCTGATGGCAAAACACGACCAACTCGTCATCGACCGTTTCGAAACGATCGAGAACTATCCGAAATTTTTTCAGACGATCCAGAAGCGTGGAATCCACATCGTCGCAGTCGTCAACGGCGAGACGGCGGATCTCCATGGCGGATTTTTCAGCGTGCGCATCACGATACCCCCTCTGAAAGAGAGACCCGAAGACATCGATCCGCTCGTCGAGAAATTCAAATCGGAAGTTCTGGGAATGTTTGGAGATGAGGATTCGAAAGATTTCGAAGTGGAGAGGGAAAAACTCGACATCAGCCTCAACGCTTTTTCTCTCAGGCGCTCGATCGTCCTGCAGTATCTCGCATCCGGTATCGGAGAGGTGGATCTTCTCTATCTCAACGAAAAATTTCTCGCGGAGAGGATGGAGCGGACCGGGGAGGTCTACCGGAAACTGCTCTATCTCTACGAAGTGCCCCTGATCCGAGCCGGCACCAAGCGCTACAAAAGTCAGCTGAAGATGTCCAAGGCTTTCGGTCTCAACCGCAACACCCTCAGAAAAAAGATCGGCGAGTGGCGTGAATATCTTTGATATTCTCCGTTTGGAAACGATCCAAAAAGTCCCGATTTATCGAATTTATTGGTCGAATGTGCCATAATTAGAGCATCAAACAGTGTTGGAAGGAGAAATTATCAGATGAAAAAGAGTGCCTTTTTGTTTCCCGGTCAGGGATCCCAGGCGACCGGCATGGGAAAATCGTTCGTCGAACACTCCCAGACGGCGGCACAGATGCTCGAAGCCGCGGGAGACGCGCTGAAGATCGACATGGCGAATCTTCTCTTCGAGCCCAACGACCTGCTGGAGCAGACACGTTACACCCAGCCGGCGATCCTGCTGGTTTCGATGATGGCGTACCGGCTTTTCAAGGAGCAGATTCCCGACGCGCCGGCTTTCGCGCTGGGGCACTCCCTGGGCGAGTTTTCGGCCCTGGCGTGCGTGGATGCGATGGATTGGCTCGAAGCGGTGAAGCTGGTCCATCTGCGTGGCGATCTGATGCAGAAGGCGTGCGAAGGGATCGACGCGGGAATGATGGTGGTCCTGGGTGTGGCCGACGAGGATGTCGAAGCGATTTGCCAGGAGGCACGTGACAGCGGCAAAAAGGTGTGGCCCGCCAACTACAACGCCGACGGTCAGATCGTCATCGCCGGGATCAAGAGCGACCTGCAGAGCATCGAAGAGGCGCTCAAAGCGGCCAAAGCGCGCCGTGTCATGCTGCTGAACATGTCGGTGGCGAGCCACTGTCCGCTTCTCGAACCGGCCGTGGCACCCCTGACCGAGGCCCTCGAGAAGGTGCTGAGAGACTCTTTCGCGGCTCCCGTCGTCTCCAACGTCACGGCCAAAGCCTACAACTCCAAGGCCGAAGCCCTCGACCTGCTGGGACGCCAGCTCGTCTCTCCGGTCCTCTACAAACAGTCGATCCGCGACAACGACGACCTGGTCGACCGCTATATCGAGTTCGGCCACGGCGGGGTTCTCAAGGGACTCAACCGCCGCACCACCAAAAAACCGACGCTGGTCGTCAGCGACTACGACTCTCTCAACGCGACTTTGGAAACATTGGCGGGTGAGGGCTGATGGTCGTCGGAGTCATGGGGGCGATGCCCGAAGAGATCGAACCGATACTGGCGCGACTGCAGGATGTCAAAAAGCATGAGATCGCCGACAATATCTACTATACGGCACTCTACGGATCGCTGGATCTGGTGATCGCCTACAGCAAGATCGGCAAAGTCTTCTCCGCCCTGACCGCTTCGACGATGATCGAGAAGTTCGGTGCGCAGAAGATGCTCTTTTCCGGTGTGGCCGGCGCGATCGACCCCGATCTCAAAATCGGAGATCTGATCGCCGCGACGAAACTGTGCCAGCACGACCTTGATATCACGGCCTTCGGCCACCCCTACGGCTACGTGCCGGAGGGAAAGGTCTACGTGGAGGCCGATCCGCGTCTGCTGGAGATCGCGGCCCGTGTGGCCCATGAACGGGGCATCACGCTCAAACGGGGCATCGTCGCCACCGGAGACCAGTTCGTGGCCGATCCGGCTCGCAAGGAGTGGATCGGAAAAACTTTCGACGCCGCGGCACTGGAGATGGAGGGGGCGGCCGTGGCCGTCGTCTGCGACGCCCTCGACATTCCGTTTTTCATACTGCGGGCCATCAGCGACGCCGCGGACATGGATGCGGGATTCGATTTCGACGCCTTTTTGGAAAGTTCGTCGGCCGTAAGTGCCGATTTTCTCTTCGCGATGCTCGATGCCGTCGATCAAGATAAGTAAAAAGATCCTGCGGGCCGCGGGCCGCGCCAACGTCAAGTACAGACTGGTGGAGGAGGGCGACCGCATCCTCGTGGGACTCAGCGGCGGGAAGGACTCCCTGACGCTGGTGCATCTTCTGAAACATATGCAGCGCCACGCGCCCTTTCGCTTCGAGTTCAAGGCGGTGACGGTCCATTACGGGATGCCGGGCGAGCGGTACGACGTGCTGGTGCGCCACTGCGAAACCCACGACATCCCCTACGAGATCTACGAAACCAACATCTTCGAGATCGCCGAAGAGACGATTAGGGAGAACAGCTCCTTCTGCAGCTACTTTTCGAGAATGCGCCGCGGTGCGCTCTATACGAAGGCGCAGGAGGGGGGCTACAACAAGGTGGCGCTGGGACACCATCTCGACGACGCGGTGGAGAGCTTTTTCATGAGCATGCTCTACAACGGGGCGCTGCGCTCCATGCCTCCGATCTACCGGGCCAAGAAGGGTTTTCACGTCATCCGTCCGCTTATCTGGGTCAGAGAGCGTCAGACCCGCGCCTTCGTGGAGGAAAACGGCATCGCCGCCATCGGAGACGAGGCGTGTCCGGCCATGCTCAAAAAGGTGAAGCTCCCCCATACCAGAGAGAGCACCAAAGCGATGCTCGAAAAGTGGGAAGCCGAGAATCCCGAGCTCTTCAAACAGCTCAAAGCGGCATTTTGCCATCTGCATCCGGGTTCCTTCATGGACGAAAGATACCTGGAGCGCTGACACCCGGCCCATAGAAAAAGGGATCGGAGCAAACCAACATACAAGAAGGACGAAACATTGGAAAAAACGGCGAAACTGGCGGTACTGATCGATGCGGACAACGCCCAGCCCTCCATCATCGACGCCCTGCTGGCGGAGATCGCCAAATACGGCACGGCGAGCGTCAAACGGATCTACGGCGACTGGACGCTTCCACAGCTGAAGGGGTGGAAAGAGGTGCTTCTGACCCATTCGATCCAGCCGATCCAGCAGTTCGGGTACACGACGGGCAAGAACGCCACCGACAGCGCCATGATCATCGACGCGATGGATCTACTCTACACCGGAAATTTCGACGGTTTCTGTATCGTCAGCAGTGACAGCGATTTCACGAAACTGGCGGCCCGCATCAGGGAATCGGGTCTTACCGTCTACGGCTTCGGAGAGAAGAAGACCCCCGTCCCCTTCGTCTCGGCCTGTGACAAGTTCATCTACACCGAGGTCCTCAGAGCCGAAGAGAGCGAGGAGGAGACACCGATCCGCCGGCTGACGGCCGCCGAACTGAAAAGGGACCGCAAGCTGATCCGTCTGCTCAGAGAGGCCGTCGACGCGGCGAGCGACGAGAGCGGCTGGGCCCACCTGGGCGCCACCGGCAACATCATCGCCAAACAGTCCCCCGAGTTCGACCCCAGAAACTACGGCTACAAAAAGCTGGGCGAACTGATCAAGGCGACGGGCCTCTTCGATATCGAAGAGCAGGTGACCCACCGCGGCGCCAAGGCGATCTACGTCCGCAACCGTAAAAG
>NZ_JAOZOZ010000063.1 GCF_029933015.1 Hydrogenimonas sp.
TCTTTTATTTCAAATCAAGCTGGCATACGCCAGCTTTCTCAACACTCAACACTCAACACTCAAAACTCCCCTTACGCATTCATCGTTTTAAGCGCTTCGTCGAAGGCGTTGACCTTTTTCATCGCTTCCAGAGAGAGTTTGTTGATGGCGTCGGGGGAGAGATGGTACTTCGTGACGATCTGGTTCAGCTTTTTGACATCGTTGTTTTCGATGATGCGGACCATGTTGAGGAGCTGGCCGTAGAGACCGTCCGCTTCGAAGAGGGCGTTTTCTATCTCCTCCGAGACGTGGAGATGGTGCAGGATCTCTCTGGGCGGTCGGTGGAAAATCAGGTGCACGAGGGAAAGCATTCCCACGAGGTAGGCGGTCTCCTGCATCGATTTGGTGGCATTCGGTTTGATCAGTTTCAAAAGCCCCACCATCAGTTCCGTGCGGTTGATGACCATCAGAACGAGGGGATGGTTGCCGTTGTCTCTTTGCGTCTCTTTGGCGAAAAGCATCACCAGAAGCCACTGGGAGAGCTGATTGCGCCCCAGGAGCGTGATGAGATGGCGGATCGAGGTGACGGTCTGCCGCAGTGAAAAGAAGGGTGAATTGATGAAGCGGAGCAGCTGCAGGGTGATCGTGTGCTCCCTTTCGAAGGCTTCGACCAGTTCGTCGGTGGAGGCGTCGTTGCGGATCAGGTTCCAAAGCAGCAGAATCGCGCCCGTTTCCGCATGTATCGGATACTCTTCGATGACTTCGGGCTGTTTGAAAAAGTAGCCCTGGAAGTAGTCGCATCCCATTTCGAGCATACTTTCATGAGCTTCTCTCGTCTCGATTTTCGAACAGATCGTCTTGATACCGTGCTCTTTCGCCGCGTCGATGATCGCCTTGATCGTCGCTTCGTCGAGGGCTTCGTGGTCGATTTTGATGTAGGAGATCAGATCGAGAATGTGGGGGAGTTTCACCGTTTCGGGATCGTGGAGATCGTTGATGGCGAAAGTGTAGCCCTGCTCTCTGTACTTTTCGAGAATTTCGATCAGTTGGGGATCACGCATATCCTCTTCGAAGAGTGCGAAGATCAGACGCTCTTTCGGGAGGGCTTCGATCAGTTTCCGTTTCAGGAAAAGAGGTGTGATCTTGATGATACCCCGGTGGAGACCGATGACGTTTTCGACACCGATGACATTGATCAGGTTGTTGACGGCGGTGGCCGTCATGACGGTGCCTTTGTCCACCTCTTCGTCCGGCTTCTCGCCCCTGAAGAGTATCTCATAGCCAAAAAGCCTGTTGCGTCGATCGACGATCGGCTGCCTTGCGATGTAGAATGCGTCCATGTTTACCTCTTTTTTCCTCGTGTCGCGTTGATCTCCTCGATCCATTTCGTCGTGCTGCCCTGTCTCGTCTCTCTGTCGTTCTGGGGTGTTTTATGGCTTTTCGTCGGGAAAAAATATCCCAGTACCACCAAAATCAGTGCCGCCGCCAGAAAGATGAGAAACGCCTGCATCAGCGGTAGCTTTTGACGAACTCGGCGATGCGTCCGATCCCTGTGCGTATCGTTTCGATGTCGCTGGCGAAACTGAACCTGAAGTAGCCGTCCGTACCGAATCCGGCTCCCGGAACGACGGCGATGCCCGCGTTTTCGAGCATCGCTTTGGCGAACTTCATCGAGTCGGGCTCGATCGCCTTGTGGTTGACGAAGAGATAGAAGGCTCCTTTGGGCTTGATCACGGAGAGACCTTCGATCTCGTTGAAGAGACGTGTCGCCTCGTCACACCGCGCTTCGAAGGCCTGGCGCATCATCTCGATATCGGCATCGGCGCTGCCGTCGAGTCCTTTGATGGCGGCCAGCTGCGTGATGGAGTTGATGTTGGATGTGCTTTGGCTCTGGAGCTTTTTCATCGCCTTCACGAGATCGCGGTCGGCACTGGCACAGTAACCGAATCTCCATCCCGTCATCGCGACGGACTTGCTCAGGCCGTTGATCGTGATCGTTCTTTTGAACATATCTTCGCTGACCGATGCGGTGGCCGTGAATTTCGTGCCCTCGTAGACCAGTTTCTCGTACATCTCGTCGCTGGCGACCAGGATGTCGGTCCCTTCGAGCACCTTGCCGAGCGCTTCGAGCTCCTCTCGGGAGTAGACCGATCCCGTGGGATTGGAAGGTGAAGTGAGAATGAGCATTTTCGTTTTGGGTGTGATGGCCGCTTTCAGCTGCTCGGGCGTGATTTTGAACGCCGTGGAGTCGTCCGTTTCGATGGCTACGGGCACGCCCTCGCTGTATTTGACCAGTTCGGGGTAGGTGACCCAGTAGGGTGCGGGGATGATCACTTCGTCACCCGGGTTGATCGTCGCCTGGAAGAGATTGAAAAGAGACTGTTTGGCGCCGTTGCTGGCGATCACCTGGTCGGTCGTGTAGTTCAGGCCGTTGTCTCTTTTGAGCTTTTCGACGATCGCCTCTTTGAGTTCGGGAATGCCGTCGACCGGGGTATATTTCGTAAAACCCTCCTCGATCGCCTTGATGGCGGCATCTTTGATCACCTGGGGCGTGTCGAAATCGGGTTCGCCGGCGGAGAATCCCAGAACGTCCTTTCCCTCTCTTTTGAGTTGCTGGGCGAGGGATGTGATGGCGATGGTCAAAGATTCCGAGAGTGTCTGAATTCTGTTTGAAAGCATTCTTCACCTTTTTTTCTTTCGATTTTATCCAAATTAACGGGAGCAATCCCTTAATCGGAGATTCGAAACGGGGAAAAAGAGGAAAAGTCCGTCAGAAAACCAAAAAGCGGAAGAGAGAAGGAGGAACTTTTTTGAAAAAAAGGCCTCCTCTATGGTTGATATTAGAAGATATGAAGGCGATATGTCACTTTTTCACTGTTTCGCAGTCGGTATCGACCGATCCGTCTCTGTTGAATTTGACGGTGACACCGAACTGCTCGTCATCTTCGTATTTGATGTAGCGGACACCGTCGACACAGAAGTAGGAGACGTTGTCCACGTCGATTTTGCCGTGCTTGATTTCGGAAGCTTTGACCTGCGCCTGTTTGTTGCCGCAGCCGGCGAGGAGGAAAAGTCCTGCCAATGCCATCGAGATGAGAAGTGTTCTTTTCATATCCGTTTCCTTTATTCGTTTTGTTCGATAGTCGATGATTGATATTTTTTATTGTTTCATGGATTTGATAAAGGCTTCGTAAATCTCGTCGAGTTTCTGATCCTCTTCGAGAAGCTCTTTGTGTTCGGGGGCGAGTATGTGTTCGATGACGGCCACCCGTTTGAGGAGATATTCGAAGAGTTCCTTGTCGATGTCGGGAATTTTGTTGTGGCTCAGAGGGCTCTTGTCGCGTCCTTTGGTCACCACTTTCGCCGGAATGCCGACGGCGGTCGATTCGGGCGGTACGGAGCGGACGACGACGGAGTTGGCGCCGATTTTGGAGTCGTAGCCGATCGTGATGTTTCCCAGGACTTTGGCGCCTGCGCCGATGACGACACCCCGCTCGATGGTAGGGTGGCGTTTGCCGGGGTTGAGGGAGACGCCGCCCAGGGTGACCCCCTGGTAGATCGTCACGTCGTCGCCTACGATGGCGGTCTCGCCGATGACGACGCCGATCCCGTGGTCGATGAATACGCGCCGGCCGATCGTGGCGGCGGGGTGGATGTCGATATTGGTGATGAACTGGGAGATACCCATCCAGATTCTCGCGACCAGTTTCAACCCTTTTTTATGAAACCAGTTGGCGATGCGGTAGTTGACGATGGCCCAGACGCCTGGATAGTTGAAAAAGAGTTCGAATTTCGAATGGATGGCCGGGTCGCGCCTGTAGACGCTTTTGAAATCTTCTAGTATGAGCCTGTAAAGCGGTGGCACCGTTCTCCTCCTTCGAAACCGTATGGGTTATTCCGCAAAATTGATGGTCCTAAGATAACCGTTTTCGCTGAGATAGAGGTAAAGTTCTCCAAGTATCTCTTTGCGTTCATCTTCCTCTATCGTATCGGACTCTTCGATCATCTGACGTATGCGGCGCTCGATCTCTTTGGTGTCGTAATCGATGTCGTCGAGCACGTCGAGAATGGTCTGGGCTTCGAGAATTTTTTCGATATGGTAGGACCCATTTTCGTCGAATCTGACGATCGCTTCGGTGGGGTGGGTAAAGAGGTTGTGCCGCATTCCCAATATCTCCTGATAGGCGCCCACCTTGAAGAAGCCCAGGAAATACTCCTCCTGCTCCACGTCCACGTCGTGAAGATAGAGGGGGTTGTCGATGTTGAAGGCGATCTCGCCGTCGGAATCGCAGGTGATGTCCCAAAGGCTCGCGGACCTCGTCGGCCTCTGATCGAGACGGTCAAGCGGCATCAGGGGGAAGTTCTGTCCAAGCCCCCAGTAGTCTGGCAGGGACTGGAAGATCGAGAAGTTGACCAGATAGCGCTCCTGGACCCGGTCGAGAATGTCCTTGATCTCTTTGGAGGGTTTGTTGCGGAGCAGTTCGAGGGCCTTTTTGATGATGAGGTGGACAAGCGTTTCGGTGTTGGCCCGGTCGGTCAGGTCGATGTAGCCCAGATCGAAAAGCGTCAGCAGCGATTCCATGTGGTCGAGAGCGTCGTGGAGGTATTCCCGGGCGTTCTTGGCCGTGATGGAGCGGTAGAGGTCGTAGAGCTCCTGCACCAGCGGAGGGTTGGTCTCCTTGAGCCGCAGGATCTTTTCGCTGTATTCCTGGCTGAAGAGTTCCAGGACCGGCGCGACGAGGACGGCGTGGTTGGCGGCCACGTAGCGGCCCGACTCGGTGAAAATGGTGGGTTCGCGTACATCCTTGGCCTGGGAGATCTCCTTGAGCAGAAAGACGACGTCGTTGGTGAACTCTTCGAGGGTGTAGTTGCGGCTGGTCTGGCCCTCCTGCTGGCTGTACTCGACGGCCAGGCCGCCGCCGATGTTGATGGCTCTGAGGTTGTCGGCACCCATTTTCCGGAGTTCGGCGTAGATGTTGCCCGCTTCCCGGATCGCTTTCTTGAGCGGGGAGATGTGCTTCATCTGCGAGCCGATGTGGAAATGGATCATCGAGAGGCGGTCGGTGAGGCCGTGGGTCTTGAGCAGATCCATCGCCTCGAGCAGTTCGGTGGAAGTGAGGCCGAACTTGGAGCTGTAGCCGCCGCTTTTGGCCCAGATGCCGATACCGCCGGTGTGCAGTCGTATCCGCAGTCCGATCTTCGGGACGGGGCTGCCCAGGCGCTTGGCCTCCTTGATGATCAGCTCCAGTTCGTTGATCCCCTCGATCGTCAGGGTGATGTTGTGGCCCATCTTGGCCGCCAGGAAGCCGACGGAGATCAGCTCCTGGTCCTTGAAACCGTTGACGGTGATCGGTTTGCCCAGGTTGGTGTAGGCCATGGCGAGGATCAGTTCCCCCTTGCTTCCCGCTTCCAGACCGTATTCCAGGTCTTTCGTCGCCTCCATCAGGGGGATGACGAAGCCGGGAAACTGGTTGACCTTCAGAGGGAAGACCGCCTTGAACTTCCCTCCGTAGCCGAACTCCTTTTTGGCCCGTTCGAAATGGTGGAAGAGGTTGCGGACATTCTGAACCGCCAGATGGGGAAAACGCAGAAAAAGGGGGCCTTTGTACCCTTCGTCACGGAGTCTTTTGGTGATTTCGATGAGAGAGGGCCGGCAGCCGTGGTTGACTTTGACCAGGCCCTCTTCGACGACGAAGTTGCCGTCGCCCCAGAGATGGATGCCGTAGCTTCGCTTCGGATCAGTCGAATTCGCTGATGGCAACGCGCTTCTCCTCTTTTGTTTCGAGATTTTTCACCCAGATCTCACCCGTGGAGAGTTCGTCCTCGCCGATGACGGCACAGTACTCCGCACCGAGCCGGTCGGCCGCTTTGAGGTGGGCTTTGAGGGACTTTTTGTTGTACTCGGTAAAGACTTTCGTATCACGGCGCTTTTTGTGGGCCAGATCGACGATCGTATCGAGGGCTTCGGGGACCATCACGCCCAGATAGATCCCTTCGCGTCTCTTTTCGGGCATCTTGACCAGATCGAGGATCCTCTCGATGCCCAGGGCGAAACCGACGGCGGGTGTCGGTTTGCCTCCCAGAAACTCCACCAGACGGTTGTAGCGTCCGCCGCCGGCGATGGCGCTCTGGGCGCCGATCTCGTCGCTGACGAATTCGAAAGCGGTGCGGGTGTAGTAGTCCAGACCCCGGACCAGTTTCGGGTCGAGTTCGTAGGGGAGGGCGTGGGCGTCGAGAAGTTTGACGAGAGTGGAGAAGTCGGCGTCACAGGTTTCGCAGAGCTTTTCGGTGATGACGGGCGCCTCTTTCAGAAGGGCCTGGCAACTATCGACTTTGCAGTCGAGGACGCGGATCGGGTTGGTTTCGATGCGGCGCTGACAGTCTTCGCAGAGTCCGTCACGGATATCGTTCAGGTGGGCGATGAGGTGTTCTCTGTATCCGGGCATGCATTCGGGGCATCCGAGGGAGTTGATCTTGATCCTGTAGCCGATGCCAAGGGCGTCGAAGATATCCTTGATCATCAGGATGATCGTGAAATCCTCGTAGACGCTCCCTTCGCCGAAGCTTTCGCAGCCGAACTGGTGGAATTCCCGCAACCGGCCTTTCTGGGGGCGTTCGTACCGGAACATCGGTCCGTGGTAGTACATCCGGTGGACGCCTCCCTTTTTGTCGAGCTTGTTCTGGATGAACATGCGGACCACGCCGGCGGTCCCTTCGGGCCGGAGGCAGACGTCGTGGCCGCCCTTGTCGATGAACTGGTACATCTCCTTGCCGACGATGTCGCTGCTTTCGCCTACGCTGCGTTTGAAGAGCTGGGTCTCTTCCAGCAGCGGGGTCTCGATGTATTCGTACCCGTAGCGTTCGGCGATCTCCCCGGCGGTTTTCAGGACATGGACGAACTTTTCGTTGTCGGGGGAGATGATATCTTTCATTCCGCGAAGTGCTTGAATCATAGACGTTCCTTGATATGCTGATAGATGGTTTCGGTGATGGTTTCGAGAGGATCGGCCGCGTCGACGACGAGATGGTCGATATCGAGCAGATCGACCAGCTCTCCCATCGTCTTCTGTACCTCGAGCATGTAGTCGATGCCCCGTTTTTCGATGGCGTCGCCGCTCTTTTGGCCCAGGCGTGCGCTCAGGGTCTCCCTGTCGATACGAAAGAGTATCACCGTGTCGGGAAAGATGCCGTCGGTGGCGAAGCGGTTGAGTTGCAGCAGCATGTCGACGGCGATCTTTTCGTGGACATGGGCGTAGGCGATGCCGGAAATGAAGGAGCGGTCGCTCAGGATCAGCCTTTCGAGGTTGGGACGGATGATACGTTCGGTGTGTTCGGCCCTGTCGGCCAGAAAGAGCAGGGCTTCGCTGCGGGGGTGGATGTTTCCCTCATCGAGCAGTATCGTGCGGATCTTCTTTCCCAGCGCCGTGCCGCCGGGCTCCCTGGTGAGCACACAATCGTCGAAACGTTCCCGCAGTCGCGCGATCTGGGTGCTTTTGCCGACGGTGTCGATCCCTTCGAAAACCACGTACATCGGATTACTCTTCGTGCCCGATCGGGGACTGGATCATCGTATGGACCTTCGGGGGCAGGAGGTGGGCACAGGAGGCGCCGTGGCCCAGGATCGAACGCACAACCGAGGAGCTGATGAAGGCGTTTTCGAGGCTGGGCATCAGGTAGACCGTCTCGATCTCGGGATCGAGGGAGGCGTTGGCGTATCCCATCTGGAGTTCGTACTCGAAGTCGCTGACGGCCCGCAGACCGCGGATGATGATCTTCGAATCCATTTCTCGGCAGAAGTCGACCAGCAGGCTCGAAAAGCCTTCGACGGTGACGTTTTCGATCTTTTCGCAGGCGGCTTTTGCCATCGCGATGCGCCGCTCGTGGGAAAACATCGGTCTCTTTTCGCTCGATTTGGCGACGGCG
Source organism: Hydrogenimonas sp. (assembly GCF_029933015.1). GTDB lineage: Bacteria > Campylobacterota > Campylobacteria > Campylobacterales > Hydrogenimonadaceae > Hydrogenimonas. The sequence continues at coordinate 7,903 of NZ_JAOZOZ010000063.1, forward strand.
ACGACGATCTCGTCGAAGAGGTGGGTCGCCCGGACGATGATGTCCATATGGCCGTTGGTGATCGGGTCGAAGGTACCCGGATAGATGACGCGTTTGACGTTTCGTTTCATGCTTCCTCGATTTTCCAGCGTTTGTAGAGATCGTTTTCGATGCCCAGCAGGTCGAACCATTTGCCCACGATGAAGCGCTCCATCTCCTCCACCGTTTCGTGATCGCCGTAATAGCCCGGTATCGGCGGCGCGACGACGACGCCCAGGCGCGAGAGCTTCAGCATGTTTTCGAGGGCGATGGCGCTGAAGGGCATCTCCCTGGGGGCCAGCAGCAGAGGCCTGCGCTCCTTGATCATCACGGCGGCGGTGCGGGTGAGAAGATTGTCGGCGATGCCGCAGGCGATCTTCGCCAGCGTGTTCATGCTGCAGGGGGCGACGATCATTGCGTCGCTGGGAAAGGAACCCGAAGCCACAGGCGCGGCGATGTCGTTTTCGTCGTAGATTCGCACGTTTTCATGGGTGACGACATCCCGGGCACTTTCCGAAAGGATCAGGTAGGGCTCCACGCCTTCGGGAAGATACTCCAGAACCCTGTAGCCCAGCTGAACGCCGCTGGCGCCGGTGACGGCGACGATCAGCCTCATCGGATCTCCACCCTTTTTCTGCCTGTGACGACACCACGTATCGCTCTGCCGTCCGTTTTTTTCACCGTGATATTGTCTCCTATGTATCCGTTCTGCATCGCCGTCGCCTCGAATTCGATATGGACGGGACCGTCTTCGTAGACGCAGAGAACCCTTTCGTTTTTCGTCACGGCCGGTATGGGCTGCACCATCTTCCGGGTGACGATTTTCCCCGGCGCGATGTTCTGCCTGGCCACGTAACGTCCCTCGATCGGATCGCTCAGAGGGATGTCGTGGAGTCTGACGAAGGGTATGACGTCGTACTCGAGTGCGTTCAAGCTGATCATTTTATCTTTTTTTATTTGATGATTGGCTTTATAGACGCCGATCGTCGCATCGAGGGCGTATTGGAAAAAGTGGCGTTTTCTGCCGCATTTGACGACGAAGGTTCCGCTCTTTCTACGCAGACCGCTTTTGGAGAGTTTCAGTGAACATTGTGGGGTAAAAGTGAATCTCTCCCGTTTCGAGCCCGTGGGTTTGACGGTGACGGAGCGGATATCGATGGTTTTATAGCGCTTTTTGTAAGCCTGGACGATATGCCGGGTGATTTTCGGGTCCTGGCGGATATCGGTGCGCTCGAAAGTGACGATACCGCTTTTGGGTGGG
>NZ_JAOZOZ010000004.1:0-19046 GCF_029933015.1 Hydrogenimonas sp.
AAATATATGCGAAACGGCGAAGCCAACGGTTCCATGGCAGGTTCTCTGACGGGAACGATTTCGGCTTTCTCCGACGGTGAGGCCGATTTACGTCTGAGTTTCGACGATGTGGGCATCGTGACGCTGGAGCTCAACGATACCTCCTGGTGTGCCGTCGATGCGGACGATACGCCGGAGATCAACCGTACCATCTATGGAGAGAGGAACGTGACCTTCATTCCTCACCATTTCAGGGTGGAGTTCATCGCCTCGCCCCGCATGGAAGACAACGACACGGCCGGCGGCTTCACCTATCTCTCCAACGACCTGCATATGAGTGCGTGGCTGCGGAATCTGAGCCTGAAAGTGACGGCCGAGGGAGAAAAGGGGGGAACGATGAGGAACTTCTCCAATCCGATGAACCGTCTCTTCGCCGATCCCGTCGATATCACACCCCTTTTGAGTCTGCCGGCGAAGCACTCGCCCGCCCGTACTCTCGGCGAACCATTGCCCAAAACGGGGGCCGATCTGGGTTTCGCTTCGGGGGAAGCGGTGCTGAGCTATTCGGATGTGGCGTTCAATTACGACCGCACCTATGACGAACCGACCGATCCCTTTCATGTGGCAGGCAGCGAAGGCAACCTTTCCGTGACGCTGCAGGATGCGACCTATCCTTCGGTGGCGGGAGGTGTTGTGTCAAATTTTTCCGGCGGTGCCACATTCTATTTCGGCCGGCTGCGCGCCGAAGATGTCGCCACGACCGAACGGAGTGTCGAAAATGTCGTGGAGATCGAAGTCTACGACAGAAACGCTCCCTCTTTCGTCACGGGTTTTCGGCAGAACTCCCTTCGCTGGTACCGCAACGAAAAACAGAGCAGCCGGATGAACGGAGGAATCAAAGATGCCAACGCCACGGCCGACATCGCGCTTTCGAGCCCTTCCGACACGGACATTCTCATGGATTTCAGCCGATATGGAAACGGAACGGTGACGATGGAGATCAATACCACCGTGGACGTTCCGAGAAAACGGATCATCCATCTGGACATCGACAGTTGGCTATGGTACGTTCCGAAGGGATTTGGAAGCCCATACGCCTACGACGGGGCGAGCGACTGCACGAAACACCCCTGCTTCGGTTATACCTATATCGGAAAAGGGCGGATCAGGGGTGTGCAGAGCGGTGAGATCAACGGATCCGATTTCGATACGGGAGCGCTGGAGAGCAACGCCACGTACCGCCGCAGACAGGGAGTGAAACTTTTCCGATGAGACGGGCATTGACGATGGTGGAGCTGATCTTTACGATGGTGATCATCGGGCTGGTTTTCATGGTCGTCCCCAAAATCGTTTTCGTCACCAACAAGAGTTTCGAAACGACCGTCAAAGAGGAGGCGCTCTACAACGCGATGGCGCTGATGGGTATCATCGTCCATCTGCCGTGGGACGAAGAGAACACGAAGTATGACCGGATACTCTCCGTCTCGGCAGGAAACGCGGCCTACAGATGTGACGATACGACCGGGTTCTACAGAGTGGGCGGATTCGTCGGATCGCGAAACTGTATCGACAACAGCGCCACACCGATGAACGCCTCTTCGACATTGGGACGGGAAGACGCCTACTTCAACGATATCGACGACTACGACGGCTTTCAAGTCGATACGACCACACCCTACGGCGCCAAATACCGCCTGCAGGTTTCCGTCTCCTATCTGCAGGATCCTTCGCCGGGCAGCGTCGTCGACCTCTCGGCCCTCTCACCGGCTTCCGGTTCGACCGACATCAAGGAGATCAGGGTGACGGTATCCAACGTGCCGGGAAGGAAGAAAGCCCCTTTCACCTCGTCGCTCTACTACCACTCCGTCAATCTGGGGCAGATCTACATCAACAAAAGAGCGTGGCGATGAGACGGGGCTTCACGCTGATCGAGATCATCATGGTCATCGTCGTGACGGGTATTCTGGCCGTCGGTACCTTCAAAGCCCTCAGCGCACTCTTTGTCAGGAGCGTCAAAGCCCGGGCCGTCACGGAACTCTCCATCTCTTCGCAGGCGGCCCTCGACCAGCTCGCCATTTTGCTTTACCACCGCATACCCGCATCCGTCATCGGCTACGATCCTGCGGATGGTACACTGCTGCCGCTCTCATCCATCGTCTCCTCCAAACCGGTGCTGGAGTGGATCGGTACCGCCGAAGAGGCGTTGACGAAGAGGGATTACAGCGGCTTCGTGGATATGAACAGAAGTTCATCTTCGACCGATACTCTCTTTTCCCCCGAGAGTGTCGGAAGTCGTGTCGATGCGACGACGCGCCTGAAATTCGGCCGCTCCGGCAACGTCTTTTCCGACGATCTGGTGCGGCTCGCTTTTGCCGGGACCTTCGACGAAGGGGATGATACCGGCGGCGACATACGCAACGCCTTCGGATGGCACGGCGGCAGGAGCGATGCGCTTTTTGCCATCGACATGGGCGATACGGGCGAAATCCGGCTGAGCGGCGATCCTGCTTATATCTACGAAAAGTACTATCTGGCCGATACGGCCTACGGCGTGGCCCGGGGGAGAGACATCGACACGAACGCCTCATGCATCGCGAACCTTCCGGCGGAGGTGAAAGATGATACGCTCCTGCTCTTTTACGACTACAGGCCCTGGAAAGGGGAGAGCTTCTGCGCCGATCCCAACGGGGGTGGAGCGGGAAGCGTGACGGTGATCGCCGAACATGTCGGCGGTTTCAGAGCCGAGTACGTCAACCGGACGATCCGGCTGAGCATCGATCTGCTCCGGCCGGTACGAAGTTCGTCACCGGTGCATCTTTCGAAGCAGAAGGTGGTTTTCTGATGCGGCGGGCGTTTGGAATCTGGCAGGCTCTCATCATCATTCTGATCGTCAGCGGCCTGATGGTGGTGGCGATGCGCTACGCCAAAATCGGTGCCGTCCACACGGCGGACAGCTATACGAGAGAGCAGGCGGAGCTCTTTTTGCAGAGTGCCGTCGAGATCGCGATGCTCCAGATCGCCGGGCACGACAGAAGCTCCGGATGTCTCGACCGTGTGCATGTCGTATCGAAAGATGGAAAGTTCGTCGCGGACATCGCCATCGTCCGCTACTATCTTCTCGAAGGAAGTGCCGATCTGGCCGCCTGCGGGGCGCTTGGGTATCCGATCGAGACGGAGGAGTCCCACGGTATGGTGATGATGGAGGCGGTCGTCGCGACCGATCCGAACCATCCGAAAGTGGTCCATCCGGTGCGGATCGTGCGAAGGAGCCTGCAGAGACCATGAGACATACGGCATTCACCCTGATCGAACTGATTTTCGTCATACTGCTGGTGGGGATACTCGCCATGGTGGCCACATCCCTATCACGTCCCGACAGGCTTCTCAACGACACGAAGTTCGTCCTCTCCAAAGTGTTGAAAAGCCGCTACGAAGCCATAGGCTACGACCACAGAAATTTCGACGGCACTCTGCAAAGCGACAACATCGGATGTCTGAGGCTGGAGAGAGACTCCCTGGAAGAAAACCTCTCCAAAGCGGGTGCCTACCGGATGAAAGAGGATACGCGGATCACGGTCTCGGGCCTCGGAGGGAACACAATTTGCTTCGATGCCATGGGAAGACCGCACGACGGGGATTTCGGACTCCCTTCACTATTGCATCGGGAGGTCGATATTACTATCGGCGATACCAAAAAGAGTTATTCGATCACGGTCTATCCGATCAGCGGATACGCTACAATGAAATATTAAAAATTTAAATGGATACAGATGGCAGTAGATAGCGTTTTTATCTGTTCGGAGAATGAGAAAGGGCTGTTGAGATTCGACGGTTCCTCTTTCGAAAAAGCGACTCCGAAACAGGCGAAAAGGGGGCATTGCGGAAGTGTCGTGCCCGTCGACATCATCCACTCCCACACTTTCAAGATCCCCATCGGGACGAGCGAAGAGAAGATCGAGACGATCGTCGAGATCACGATGTTCGAAGAGGGGGGTCTCGATCTTGAGAAAGAGTACGCGATCGCCTACGTGAAGCATCCGCTCGATTTCGAATCCTCCTGGCTCATCGAGGCGTTCGCGGTGGCCCACGACAGACTGCACGAACTCTACGACGCCGCGGCTTCGGTGACGGGACGCATCGATCTGCTGGCCATCCCCTACCTGATCTACGAAGCCCTCTATGCCTACGACAAAGCCGACGCCTCCGCCGTCGAGCTTTTTCTCTATATCGGTGACGAAGCCTCCTACGCCGTGCTCTGCAAAGAGGGGCGCTATGTGACGCATCGGGGGTTGCCTTCCCTCCAGTCGATCGCCCTCAAGGCGCAGGTGAGTGTCGAAGCGCTGAAAGAGTCGCTGCGTCAGCGGGGCCTGGAGAGAGAGAAGTACGGTCCCGACGAATCGCTGCTTGTCACGACGATCCAGGACACCTTCGCCAACATGACCGAACGGATCGCCCAGACGGTCAACCACAAACGGGGAATCTTCGGTATCGGAAGTGTCGATACGATCCTGATCGATTTCGAGCAGGAGACGATTCCGGGTCTGTGGGAGCTTTTCGACGGGTACGGATTCGAAGAGAGCCGCAAGGGGGCGCTCAGCTGCTGCGAGACGCTCGAACCCGCCCTGCAGCACGAAGGCGTCGAAGCGCTCTATCTGCTGGCTGCGGCCCAGGAGAGGATCGAAGCGCCGAATCTCACCATCTTCGAGAAGCGTCCCGGTTTCTGGTGGAGCCATACGGGAAAGTTCGTGGCCGCCGCGGGACTCGCCACGCTCGTGACGGTCGGATGGGGTGCGCTCGAGCAGATGGAGCTCGAAGGGTGGCAGACGAACCGTGCCGATCTGGAGGCCCGTCTGATGGAGGTGCAGGAGAAGTCGAAGTATTTCAGAAAAAAACTTCTCGAAGAGCGTGCCGCACGGGATGCCGTGGCCGAAAAGCTGAAAGAGGCGCGGCAGAATATCGTGGCGTTCGATGAAGCGGCCGACGCCATGATGCTGATCAAGGCTTCCAAGGCCAAGCGGCAGAAGATGATGCAGGATGTCGTCGAAGCGCTCCAGAGATACTCCCTCTCGGCCACATCGATGGAGCAGAACGGTTCGAGAACGATGAGGGTCGACATTCTCACCAGCTACGCCAGACGTGACAGGATCGCCAAATTCATGAAGGATCTGGTCGACAGAGGGTACGAAAACGTCGGAACCGAAGCGATCAGGCTGGATAAGGATGTCTACCAAAGCCGCGTGGAGATCGTCCGATGAGTCTGCTGCAGGATACCGAAAACCAGTTCGAAGCCTTCTCTCCCGCCAAACGGCTGATCGTGACGGCCGGTACGGCGCTGATGATCCTGGCGCTGGGGTGGTATGGATGGATCGATCCCATGCAGCAGCGGATCGAAGCGGAGAAGACGGAGTGCGAACAGCTCGAGCAGAAGATCGCCAGCGTCGATCTGCGCCGGATCGGTCTGATGCTCGAGAAGGTCAAGCGCAAAAGACTCCAGCTGCAGGAGGAGCTCGAAAAAACCGAAGCGGCGAAACGCTATCTGCAGAGCCGGGCGAAGCGGCTCGATTTCATCTGGTTCGAGCAGAAGAGTTTTCTCGAAATGCTCGACAGGGTTCTGAAGCGTTCGGTGGAGCTGGGCCTTCGCATCGACCTGATCGAAAGTTCCGACGAGAGCGGAGAGATCTCTGCGATGATCGAAAAGAAAAAGGCGGTGCGTATCGACGGGGCCGGAAGATTCGCCGATATCGTGAAGCTGATCCACTATATCGAGAGTTTCAACGCCCTGTTGAAAGTCGAAGGTGTGAAGATCTTCCTGAGCGAAGAGGGGGAGACGCTCTTCCATCTCGATCTTCTCAGTTACGGAGCGAAACCGTGAAAAAGATCTGCACTCTCACGCTCTTTCTGACGGCTCTGGTGTGGGGTTCTGCGATCGATGTCGAGAGCATCGCGAAAAAACTCGAAAAAGTCGGGAGGTGGAGACTTCCCGAAACACCCGACTACGTGATCTACGACCCCTTTCGCAGAGCCGAACCTCTGATCAAACAGGCGAAAAAGAGAACGTACGCGCCGCAGGCACCCGTCGTGAGGGTTTCTGCCATCATGAACGAACGGGCCTTCGTCAACGGACGGTGGGTGGCCCGGGGTGATAGGATCGGCCCGTACCGGATCGTCGCCGTCCGTGCCGGTGGTGTCGTGATGAAGGAGGGGGGACGAACGCTCTTCATACCCCTCAAACGAAAAAAGAAACTATTGAAAATCAAGGAAACGGAACAATGAAACGGATAATGGCCGGATTGCTCTTTTCGGCACTGATGCTTTTCGGATCGGCCGACTGCCAGAATAAACTCTTCTCCTTTTCCACCGGCTCACAGGCTGGACAGATCACGATATTCGACATCGTCCAGAATCTGGCGGATACCTGTGAGTTCAGTGTCATGTTCGCCGACGAAGAGGCGAAAAGAGTGGTTCGCACACCGCTGCAGCTTGTCCATATACGCGACTATTCGCTGGATGAGATGTTTTCGTTTCTCTTCGACGAGCACAATATGTTCTACCGCTACGATCCCCAGCGGCGCATACTCACGATCTCCTACATCGAAACCAAATCGTTCCACATCGACTACGTCAATCTCAGTGAACTGAAGACCGAGTCGATCAAATCGATCACGGTCGGGGCTTCGAACAACAACGATAACTACGATACTTCCGGCAGATACGGAACTTCCGGTGGCGGAGGCGGATACGGCGCGTCGGGTTACGACAACGATAACGGTGGCGACAACTCCGACTATACGACGATCAGGACAGTCACCGAGTTCAAGTTCTGGGACAATTTCAAGGACCAGATCGACGCGATCCTCCAGCGTGACGAAGACAGTCATACGGTCCAGAGCAAATCGCTGATCAACAAAGAGGCGGGCATCGTCACCGTCACGGGTACGAAACGGCAGATCGAACGGGTGGAGGAGTATATCGACCACGTCACCGGACGGCTGCACAAGCAGATCATGCTCGAAGCCAACCTGATCGAGTTGAGGTACGCCGACAAGAATACGACGGGTGTCGACTGGAGCCGTTTCGATCTGAAGCTCAGGGGCCTGGCTCGAAAAGGCGGCGCATTTCTGCTGCCCGACAGCTACAAGCTGGGCTACCAGTTCACGATGGACGGTCTGCTCGATTTCCTGCAGCACTACGGCGATGTCCGCACGATCTCCAACCCCAAGGTCATGACCCTCAACAACCAGCCCGCCGTCATCAACGTGGGCGACCAGATCAACTACAAGTACCAGACGGGTGCCATCACGACCACCACCACCGGAAACCCCGTCGGCACCAATACCTATACGATCGGCTCCGTTTTCGTCGGATTGACCCTCAATATCGTGCCGGAGGTGACCGACGACGGATTCATCATCCTCAAAATCAATCCGGTCGTCAGCGAACCGATCCAGCAGAACGAGGGACTCGACTACAACAGACTGCCCGGCGAGGGGGATTTTTCCTCCAATCCGAGCGACTCCAACGAGGACTCTTCGATCCGGCAGATGCCTCCGGATGTGAAGATCAAGCAGCTGACCTCCATCGTCAAGGTCAAAAACGGCCACAAGGTGATCATCGGCGGGCTCATCAGCAAACGGGTGATCAACTCCAACACCAAAGTGCCGCTGCTTGGAGACATCCCTCTGCTGGGGCGGGCGTTCCACCACACGGGAACCAAAGTGCAGAAGGTTGAGCTGATCGTCATCATCACCCCCAGGATCGTCGACGGGACCGCCGTCCCTTCCATCGATGACGCTTTGCGGATGGAGGAGCGGTGAATGGGTGACCTGAAGAGAGCTTCCGAACTTTTCGAAGACCGCGTGGACAGGAACGACTACTACGACGCGGCCAGTTCGGAACTTTCGAAAACGACGCTCCTCGCACTGATCGACGAGGCGGAGCGGCGGCCGATCTTTCTGCTGGGAGATCCCGGCGTCGGAAAGACGAAAATGCTCCACACGCTCAAACAGGCGCTTCGTGAAAAGGGGGACACGCGCACGATCGTCCATCTCGACGAGCCCTTCTTCGATCCGCTCTCCTTTCTGCAGCGGCTGGCCCGGGAGTGCGGCCTGGCGGAGGAAGGGCCCATGGACGACCTCAAAAACCGCGTCGTCGACCATTTCCGAGAGAGTGAACACCTGATCATGATCGACGAGGCGCAGCTGATGAACGAAAGTTCACTGGAGTTTCTGCGGATACTCTCCGATACGAAAGCCTTCCGGTTTCTGCTCTCGATGCACAAGGAGGAGGGCGAGGAGATCCTCCGCAAACCCCACTTCAAATCGCGCAGCCACAAGGTCGTCCAGATCGGCCGGCTCGATGCGGTGGAGGTGGGGGAGTATCTCTCCACGACGCTTCTGCGGGAGGGACTGGGCGAGATTTCCACGATGCTCGACAAGGGGGTGGTGCGGCGCATCCACCGCTACAGCGAAGGAAATTTCAGAAACGTCAAGCGGATGGCCCAGGTGCTTTTCGAACTGATGGAGCACGCCCGGAGCAACGGTCTGAAACAGTACCGCAAACCCAACGCCTGCCTGCTGGATATGGCGGCGATCGACCTGGGGCTGATCGATGCATAACCGCTTCGAAGAGCTGCAGAGGCGCTGCAAACAGCGTAGAAGAAAGATGTTTCTGAAGTGGAGCGCGGCTTTTGCCGTAGTGATCGTTATAGCCGCCGGGGCGGTTTTCTACCGGCAGGGAGGCTTCCTCGTCGAACCGGCCGGCGTCACGCCGACAGCGGCAAAGCCGGCGACGGTAGCGCCCGAGCCTGCGGCGGCGGAGTGCGAAGCGGCCGCTTCCGCCCCGTCCCAAAAGAGGGCGACGCCGGAAAAACCTGCCGTAAAGAGCTCCGGGTCCGCTCCTGTGGCGGAGAAGGAGGCCCAAACGGTACGGAAAAAAACGGTGCCGAAGAGAGTGGAAAAGAGCGCGGAAAAGAAGAGGATCTCCGCCGCCGGGGTCACCGAAAAGAGTGCGCCCGCCGGACGTGCCCCAAAGAGCGTGAAAAAGTCCGTACCGCCGAAACCGAAACCGGCGAAAAAGCGTGCGGAAACGAAGAAGCCGATGCAGCGTCCAAAAGCGGAAAGTGTCCCGGGCGAATCCCCTGCCCAAAAGAGTGGGGCGCTTACGACGAAAAAGCCGATCAAACCGGTGCTCGAGGTCAAGGAGGTGCAGGATCTGGACGCTCTGATCCGCCAGTACGAGAAGTATCCGCGCTATGTGACGGCGCTGAAGATCGCCAATCTCTACTACGAGAAAAAGGATTATGAAAACGCCGCACTCTGGGCCAGAAAGGCGAATCTGATCGACCGGGACGACGAGGATGCGTGGGTGCTCTACGCGAAATCGGAGTACGCTCTGGGAAACAGGGAGCGCGCGAAGCGGATTCTCAGGCTCTATCTCGACTACAGAGATTCGGTGAAGGCCAGAACGCTTCTTCTGTCCTGGAGCAGAGAGGACGGAAAAGAGGAGAGAAGAAGATGATACGACAGAAAATCCGTCTCGGGGATCTGCTGGTCGAAAAGGGGCTCGTGACGGAGTCGGAGCTGCAGCACGCCCTGAAGGTGCAGAAGGAGAGCAATTTCACGAAAAGACTGGGAGAGATCCTGGTGGACGAAGGATTCGTGACCGAAAGGGAGATCGCCGAACAGCTGGCCGAACAGCTTCATCTGGAGTTCATCGATCTCTACGGCGTGGAGCTCGACTCCAAACTGCTGGGCCGTTTTCCGATCCAGGTGCTCAAAAACGCCTGGGCGGTTCCTTTCAAGGAGGATGAGGAGTATATCTACGTCGCCACCTCCGATCCGCTCAACTACGACGCGCTGGAGGTGCTCGAGCGCTCCGTCGTCACCAAACCGCTCAAACTCTACATGGCGATGAAAGGCGACATTCTCCATATCTTCCAGCGTCTGGAGATCATCCACAACACCAAATCGATCGTCGAGGAGGTGAAGCGGGAGATCAGGCAGCACGGCATCAAGAACGAGAGCGAAGAGAGCGCCGTGCTGAAACTGATCCGGCTCATCATCCGCGATGCGATTTTGCGCAACGCCAGCGACCTGCATATCGAGCCGGACGATCACGACGTCTCGATCAGGGCCAGGGTCGACGGCGTTTTGCACGAGACTTTTATCTTCGATCTGGAGGTCTATACGGCGCTGGCTTCGAGGATCAAGATTCTGGGCAATCTCGACATCTCCGAGCGGCGTCGTTCCCAGGACGGACGCTTCATGCTGATCGTCGACGGGAAGGAGTACGACTTCAGGCTTTCGACGACACCGACACTCCATGGCGAATCGATCGTCATGCGTATTCTCGACCAGCAGAAGGTGCTGCTGAAGATGTCGGAGCTCGGTTTCGAGGACGAAAACCTCAAAGTGTTCCAGGACGTGATCCATCAGCCCTACGGGATCGTCCTGCTGACGGGACCCACCGGAAGCGGTAAGACGACGACCCTCTACGCCGCGCTCAACGAAGTCAAGAGCATCGAAAACAAGGTGCTGACGATCGAGGATCCGGTGGAGTACCAGCTGCCGCTGATCCAGCAGGTGCAGGTCAACGAAAAGATAGGATTCACCTTCGCCGAAGCGCTCAAATCCTTTCTGCGTCAGGACCCGGATATCATCATGGTGGGGGAGATCCGCGATTTCGAGACGCTCAACGCGGCGGCCCAGGCCTCCCTGACGGGCCATCTGGTCTTTTCGACCCTCCATACCAACGACGCGCCGAGCGCCATCAGCCGGATGGTGCAGATGGGGCTGGAACCCTATCTGATCGCCGACGCCCTCATCGCCATCGTGGCGCAGCGGCTGGTGCGCAAGATCTGCCCCTACTGCAAAACGGAGACCAAACCGCACCACGACATGCTGGAAAAAGTCCGGAAGTGGCTGCCGGAGAACCCGAAATTCTACAAAGGGGTCGGATGTCCCCAGTGTGAAATGACCGGATATATGGGCAGGACGCTCATCGTCGAGATTCTTCGTGTCGACGAGATGGTGGCCCAGAAGATCTCCGAAGGGGCGACGAAACTGGAGATCGCCAAGATCGCGCTGGAACGGGGGGTCTACCGGCCGATGATCGAAAACGGCATCGACAAGGTGCTCAAGGGCGTGACGACCCTGGATGAAATTCTGCGGGTGACACGGAGCTAAGAGATGCGCTATTTCCGTATCGAGTATCGTCAGGGGAAACGGCGGGACGCCATCGTGCTGGAGTCGGAATCCAAAATCGACGCCATCCGCCGCTTCCAGCGGATGACGCTGGGAGTGATGCTTTCGGTCAAGGAGGTCTCCAAACCCTTTTCTCTGACGCTCCGAAAGAAGATCGAAGAGCTTCGCTCGCCCCTTCGGAACAAGCGGGTGGCACAGGAGCCCTACATCGCTTCTTTGCGTCAGATCCATGTCATGCTCGATGCCGGCATGCCGATCAACCAGTGTATCGAAGAGGCGATCAACTCCACCGACGACGAGATGCTCAAAGCGATTCTTGGATCGATCCTCAAAGATGTGGAGAGCGGTGTGAGTCTGAGTGATGCGGTGAGGCCGTTTGCCACACAGCTGGGGAACCTGTCGGTTTCGATGTTCCATCTGGGGGAGCAGACGGGTACACTCTCGGATTCGATCGCGAAGCTGGCCGACATTCTCGAACAGATTCTCGAAAACCGCCGACAGCTCGTCAAGGCGACCCGCTATCCGCTCTTCACGATCATCGCCATGATGATCGCTTTTATCGTCGTCATCGTCATGGTCGTGCCCCAGTTTCAGGAGGTCTTCGCCGATACGGGCGCGGAACTTCCCTACCCGACGCAGCTGTTGCTATGGATCGAACACGCCGTGACCCGGTACGGTCCCTATATGCTGGGCGGTGCCGTAGGACTCGTCACTCTCTTCTCCTGGCTCTATCGTAAATATCCCGAAGTACGGCTTTGGGCGGACCGATGGCTGCTGAAAGTCTATATCGTCGGGAAAGTGACCCATTATGCGATGATCGGACGCTTCGTCTATATCTTCAACGTCCTGATGCATGCGGGCATACCGATCACCGACGCGCTCGATGCGGCGATCGGCGTCGTGGACAACGCCTGGATGAAGGAGAGGCTCGCGACGATTCGGCGGGCCATCGAAGAGGGGCGTCCGCTGCACAGCGGTTTCGAGGAGAGCGGCATGTTCGCCAACATGATCAACCAGATGGTCAAAGCCGGAGAGCAGGGCGGTGCCCTGACGACGATGCTGCAGAAGGTGACCAGGTATTATCAGGATCGCTACCAGTACATCGTCGACAACGTCGCGGCCATGATCGAACCGATTTTGATTTCGGCGATCGCGGGATTTGTCCTGCTGCTGGCTCTGGGGATCTTCCTGCCGATGTGGAGCATGGCGGAAGCGATGGGAATGTGATTGGCGTGAATAGTGAACGGGGAACAGGGAACGGGAAATGGGGAACGGGAAACGGGAATGGGTTTTGATCGGCCCGTTCACGTTTTCCGATTCCCGAAAAAAAAGGATAAAGCGTGGAGAGCGAGATAGGAACCATCACGATCGCCGTGTTGAGCACCGTGATTCTGGCCTTCGGTTTCTGGATTATCAAGAAGATCACCGAGATGTAATGGTCAGTTGTCGACCAGGGTGAACTCTCCGGTGGCGGGGTCGTATGTCCAGTAGTCGTCGCTGTCGGGTTTTCCGGGGATGTCGGGATTTTTCGCCTTGACGCCGTCGTTGGAAGCGGGGCCGCGGTAGTGGCCGGCGCTGTCCTTGATCCATTTGATATTGTCGGCGTTTTTCAGGATTTTGTTGAGGGGATGGTTGTCGTCGCTTCCCAGTACGATGGGAAAGCCGTTGGTTTTGTCGAACTGCGACGCATCGGTGGGATCGATATCCTTGCCGCAGACGAAGGAGCCTTCGTTGATGATCCACTCACCGTGACAGGCGTCGATGGCGGTCTGTACCGAGGCGGCCGTCGAGAGTTCGGAAGCGATTTTCGCGTTGTCGCGCATTCCGGTGAAGCGCGGAAGCGCGACGACACTCAGAATGCCGATCAGGACGATGACGAAGACCAGTTCGATCAGAGTGAAGGCGCGCATCGTTTCCTACTGCAGCTCGATATCGACGCTGTAGATGCCGTCGAAGGTGTCGTCGCGGGGGGCGACCAGCCGTTTCATCTTCTGATATTTCGGATTGTCGATGTTGTTTTCCACTTTGATTCGCGTATGCAGAACCGGCGGTCTTTGGGTGTGGTCGATCAGGATCGTCGCGTTGAGGTCGCCCTGGGGGCCGATATACACCCAGGCATCGTCGGATGCGCTGTTGTAGTTGCGTGTAATTTGCCAGTAGGGCGAGCCTTTGATCTCGTAGATTTCAGAAATCTTCGCGTCCGTCCCGTTGAGGTCCATCAGGTTGATATACGCGGGCGGCACCGAAGAGAGCGAATCCTGCACGATCTTGAAGACGCTCGTCACTTCGGCGTTCTGCCGCATATGCTGGAGTTTGGGCAGAGCTACTCCCGCCAGTATGCCGATGACGATGATCACGAAGATCAGCTCGATCAGTGTAAACCCGCGTTTCATAATTAAATCCTTAAGTTTTTCAGAAAATATTGTTATTCGGTAGCAAGATCAATTGTCGTTGTGTTTCTGTCATTGCTGAAAGTAAGTCCAAGCTTTCTATTTAAAGAATTTTGGACATCATCTTTATTCGTACCAGCGATATATGTAAATACTTGAACCTGTCCATTATTCAAATATCTAAATTGCATGTATTTTGCATTGTCGATGTAATATCTAAAATAGTCCTCGTTGTTTTTCCACCAGCCTTTACCAGTATTTGGATTGATTGGCGATATTTTCATCAATGTTTCCATACTGACTTCGTCTGCAGTCAAACCATTAAGTTCTGTAGCATTCAAATATGAGGATGGCCCGCTCGTCATCAATGCCGTATAGGCTTTAACCATATTGGAGACTTCCGCATTCTGCTTCAGATTGGTGAATTTGGGCAGTGCCACGACCGAGAGGATTCCGATCACCACAATGACGAAGATCAGTTCGATCAGCGTAAAACCTTTTCGCATCATTAAACTCCTGTAGATGTTGTGCACTAGTCATATCGGCCGTAATCGTCAAAAAGTTTAGGAGAAAAAAGAGCCACGGTATTTGCAATTTTTTTCCGTTTCGAGTATAATTACACCCCTCCCCCTATGTAGCAGCGGTTTCGTACTATGTCGAGCCGCTGTTGTATACGACGCCAAATCTATACATGAAGGAACAATCATGAAAAAAGGGATCCATCCTGAGTATATGGAGTGCCACGTAAGCTGTGCCTGCGGAAACAGTTTTACGGTACTTTCCAACAAGCCTGAAATGCGTATCGACATCTGCAACGCGTGCCATCCGTTCTTTACGGGTTCTGAAAAGATCGTCGACGCCACCGGACGTGTCGAGAAATTCAAAAACAAATACAAACTCGGTAAATAAGACGGCGGAGACCCCTCCAGGTTTTCGCCATGCTCACACTTCTTCCCACCCCCATCGGCAACATCGAAGATATCTCCCTTCGTGCCCTGAGGGTTCTGGAAGAGGCCGAAATACTTCTCTGCGAAGATACCCGCGTCACCAAAAGACTTCTCCATCTCCTTTCCGAACGCCACGGACTGAAACACAGAATCGAGAGATTCGTTTCGATCCACAGCCATAACGAAGCCGAAACCATCCGCTCCTTTTCCGTCGACATGTTCGAAAAGAACGTCGTCTATGTGAGCGACGCGGGTATGCCCTGCATCAGCGATCCGGGCGCGCTTCTGGTAGCCTGGTGCCAGGAACATGGTGTCGACTATACGGTGTTGCCCGGCCCTTCGGCCTTTGCCACCGCCTATGCCGCCAGCGGTTTTGCAAATCCCCGGTTTCTTTTTTACGGATTTTTGCCCCATAAAGGAAAAGCGAGAGAAGAGGCACTTGCCGAAGTTCTAGGCAGCCGCTATCCTGTCGTCCTCTACGAAGCGCCGCACCGTCTCGAAAAGCTGCTGGAGGAGCTCGAGCGCCACGTACCGGAACGGACGGTTTTCGCCGCCAAAGAGCTGAGCAAAAGACACGAACGTTTTTTCAAAGGGACGCCCTCCGAGCTCAAAGAGACGATCACGGGAACTCTCCTGAAAGGCGAATGGGTCATCGTCCTCGATGCGTCACCGCAGAGAGCCGGTGTGCCGGGGATGGATGTCGCCCAGATCGAAGCCCTGGAACTGCCGCCGAAACAGAAGGCGAAACTCCTCGCCAAAGCGACCGGCAGAAGCGTGAAAGAGTGCTACGAAGAGTTGGTGAACCGGGAGCGGTGAACAGAAACGGGGAACGGGGAATGGAGAATGGGTAAGAAGGCTCTTTTGGAAGTGGATACTCTTCGTTTCCGTTTCGGTAACAGAGCGGCCCACTTTTAATCTTTCTTTCGATAGAATCTACCCATGATAGTCTACGGCAAACAGATTTGCAGATTTTTGATGGAGCGACATCCCGAACTGATCGACCGTTTTCTGCTGGCGAAGGAGCTCGACCGCAAAGAGTTTTCCGCCGTCAGCCGCATCGGCAGACCGATCGACCGCATCGATGCCAAAAAGGCGCAGGCCCTGGCGAGAGGCGGCAACCATCAGGGGTGGCTCTGCGATGTGAAACCCTACCGGTATGCCGATGTCTCGCAGTTGAAAGAGGGTAATTTTCTGGTCGTGCTCGCCGGACTGACCGACGTGGGAAACATCGGGGCGATCATCCGTACAGCCTACGCGCTCGGAGCCGACGGGGTCATCGCCGCCGGCATCAGACAGCTGCAGAGCGAAGCGGTGGTACGCACCAGTGCCGGTGCGATGTTCGATCTGCCCGTGGCGGTGGCACCGAATCTCCTGGATCTGCTCAACGAACTGAAACTGGCCGGTTTCACACTCTACGGTGCCGGTATGGAGGGTGAGCCGGTGGACGATATCGAAGTGGCGCCCAGACGTGTTCTGGTCCTGGGAAGCGAAGGAAGCGGAATACCGAAGCGGGCACTGGAGAAGATGGACAGGGTCGTGACGATCGAAATGGCCAGGCCCTTCGATTCACTGAACGTGAGTGCCGCTGCGGCGATACTAATCTACAGGATGGGACATGCTTGAGACGATATTGGAGAAATATACGATCGAGGTGGTGGTCAACCGGACGAAGATTTCCCGGAAAAATCTCGAAAAGCTGAAAGATAAGAATTTCGAAGGGTTCACCCGCCCCCAGGCGCTCGGATTCATCCGGATTCTCGAAAGGGAGTTCGACGAAAGTTTCGACGATCTGAAAGCCGAACTGGATACCTGGTTCAAAGATGTTCCTTCGGTTTCGTCCGAACCCATCTTCGTCAGAGAGGAGCGTGTCGAGGAGGGGGGCTCCAAAAAGTGGATCGTCGTCGTCCTGGTTCTTCTGCTTCTGGGATTGGGAGGGTATCTGTTTCAAAAAGAGTTCGGAGTGGGTTCCGATACGAACGTGACCGCCGGGGAGGTCTCGACGACCCCGACCCCGGCACAGGGTGAAGGGGCCTCCTCCCCGCAGCGACCCCAAAAGGCACAGGAGAGCGCCCATGCGCCGGCCGCATCCGCGGAAGCCTTCGTGCCCGAATCGGTCGAAAAGGGTGACGAGAGTGCCGCAGCCGAAGAGGTGAAAGAGGAGAATCTGAGTGCACCGGAACCGGCGCCGCAAGAGGAGCAGGAGGCCTTCGTGCCTCTGGAAAATGTCGCCCTCACACCCGTCGTGAAACTCTGGTTCGGAACGATCGATCTCAAGACGAAAAAGAGAACGGCCAAAGTGACGGCCAATCCCTACGAAATCGAGTCGAGAGGAAAGAGACTGCTGGTCACCGGCCACGGACGTTTCGAAATCAGTGACGCCTTCGGCAACCTTTTCAAATTCAACGACGCGAAAAAACACTACTTCCTGATCGACGACGGAATGGTGAAAGAGATCACGGCGGCGGAGTTCAGGCGTCTGAATGGAGGGAAAGGTTGGTAAGAAAGCTCCTTTTCATCCTTCTGCTCGCTTTCAGTCTCCATGCCGCGACGGCCATGGAGCGCGCAGCTTCTTTGCTGGATGAGGACACCTATCGCTCACACCGGAAACTGGTCGCGCTGCTTTTCGAAAACGACAGCCGTTTTCGCCACGGATCGGGATACGATATGGTGAAGATCGCGACCGTTCTGGAAGAGAACGGCCTGCTCCATCTGAACCTTCCGACCTACAGGACGGTAGAACTCTCCTTCGAATACGGCGGCGAAAATCCGCTCTTTTTCATGAAAAGCGTCGACGAGACGCTTCGGAATCTCGGCTATGCATCTTTCATGACCCGCAGTGCGAGACTCGACAAGAACGGTTTCGTCTGGAATGTCTCGCTCAGGACCGACACCATTCCCGATCCCGTTTCGCTCGCGAAACGGTTCGCCAGAACGGGAGCGGCGGTGACGGATATCGAACGTCTCGAGACTACGCGATGGCGATATCGGGTGGATATGAGCCGGGCACGGATCGCCGCGTTGCCGATTTTCGCCGGCGACATCAGAAAGGTGGTCCGTCCCGTCCGTCCCGTGTGGGTCGATGTGTCGAAAATCAGGAGACTGACGATTCGGGAACTGCCGGGAAGCCACTGGTACGCCGACGTGGTGGTTTATGATAAAATGCTGCGGATTTTATCGGTGAAGCAGAACGACACGCGGACGAGATATATGCGTCTGCGCCTCCCCTCCGATGCGGCCTATGTGAAAATCACCGACAGGTTCACTCTCGAAAATCTCCGAAGCGGTGTGAAACTGAGCGCACAGGGTGAAAGATAACGGACGAAAAGGTAACGAAACATCATGTTTGACGAGATAGAATTCGAAAAGCTCAAACGTCTGCCCAAATACGTATTTGCCGAAGTGAACGATCTGAAGATGGCGGCCAGACGTGCGGGCGAAGACGTGATCGACTTCAGTATGGGCAATCCCGACGGACCCCCCAGCGAAAAGATCATCGAAAAGCTCATCGAATCGGCCAGAAAACCGAAAACCCACGGATACTCCGCCAGCAAGGGGATCTACAAACTGCGGCTTGCCATCTGCAACTGGTACGAGCGCCGCTACGGTGTCGCGCTGGATCCCGAAACCGAGGCGGTGGCCACGATGGGCAGCAAAGAGGGATACGTCCATCTGGTGCAGGCGATCACCAATCCGGGCGACACCGCCGTCGTACCCGATCCGACCTATCCGATCCACTCCTACGCCTTCATGCTCGCGGGCGGCGCGGTGCGGAAGATGGAGCTGGTCTTCAACGAGCGGTACGAAGTGGACGAGGACCTCTTTTTCATCAATCTCAAGCGGGCCCTCGTCGAGTCGGTGCCCAGGCCAAAGTTCGTCGTCGTCAACTTTCCCCACAACCCGACCACGGCGACGGTGACGCCGGCTTTCTACGAACGGCTGGTGGACATGGCCCGAAAAGAGCGTTTCTACATCATCAGCGACATCGCCTACGCCGACATCACCTTCGACGGCTACAAAACGCCCTCGATCCTCTCGGTCGAGGGGGCCAAGGACGTGGCGGTGGAGAGCTACACCCTCTCCAAGAGCTACAACATGGCCGGCTGGCGGGTCGGCTTCATCGTGGGCAACCGCAAACTGGTCGGCGCGGTACAGAAGATCAAGAGCTGGCTCGACTACGGGATGTTCACCCCGATCCAGGTGGCGGCGACGATCGCCATCAACGAGCTCGAAGACGAGGTGCAGAATACGATCGAAAAGTATCGTAAACGCCGGGATGTCCTGATCGACGCCTTCAACAAGGCGGGATGGCCCATCGAAAAACCCAGCGCCAGCATGTTCGTCTGGGCGAAACTGCCCAAAGAGGCGCTGCATCTGGGAAGTCTGGAGTTTTCCAAAAAACTGCTGACCGAGGCGAAAGTGGCCGTCAGCCCCGGCATCGGTTTCGGCGAATACGGCGACCAGTACGTCCGCATCGCCCTGATCGAAAACGAAAAGCGGATACGCCAGGCGGCCCGCAACATCAAGAAGTA
>NZ_JAOZOZ010000004.1:19146-28022 GCF_029933015.1 Hydrogenimonas sp.
AAAAGGGAACGAAGTGACCTTCCGGAATTTTTCATTTTTCATTTTTCATTTTTCATTGAGCGAAGCGAAAAGGAGCCGCGTATGATAAGAGTCGGTATCATCGGTGTCGGCACCGTAGGACAGAGTGTCGCGCAGATTCTGGAGGACAACCGCGACATCATCACCGCGCGGGCAGGCAAGGAGATCGTCGTCAAAAAGGGGGTGGTCCGGAACCTTTCCAAAAAACGTGACGTGCCGATGCCCCTGACCGACGATATCGACGAAGTGCTCGAGGATCCCCAAATCGATATCGTCGTGGAACTGATGGGTGGCGTCGAGGAGCCCTACGCCGCGGTGCGAAAGGCGCTGGAGCGGGGCAAGGCGGTCGTCACGGCCAACAAGGCGCTGCTGGCCTACCACCGTTACGAGCTGCAGGACGTGGCGGGGGATATTCCCTTCGAGTACGAAGCGAGCGTGGCGGGCGGCATTCCGATCATCAAGGCGCTCAGGGAAGGTCTCAGCGCCAACCATATCGAGTCGATCAAGGGGATCATCAACGGGACGGCCAACTACATCCTGACCAAGATGATGGTCGAGGGCGCCGATTTCGAGCCCACGCTGAAAGAGGCGCAGGAGCTGGGATACGCCGAAGCCGATCCGACTTTCGACATCGGTGGATTCGATGCGGCCCACAAGCTGCTGATCCTCGCCTCCATCGCCTACGGCATCGACGCGAAGCCGGAGGATATCCTGATCGAGGGGATCGAGTCGGTGACCCAGAACGACATCTCCTTCGCCAAGGAGTTCGGCTACACGATCAAACTGCTGGGTATCGCCAAGAAGGTGGGCGGATACGTGGAGCTGAGGGTCCATCCGGCCCTGGTGCCCCAGAGCGAGATGATCGCCAAGGTCGACGGCGTCATGAACGGCGTGAGCGTCGTGGGCGACAAGGTGGGAGAGACGATGTACTACGGCCCGGGAGCCGGCGGTGACGCCACGGCGAGCGCGGTGATCAGCGACATCATCGCCATCGCCAGGGCGGGAAAATCGTCGCCCATGCTCGGTTTCAAACGTCCGCTGGAGACGGGGCTGAAGCTTCTGGAGCGTGACGCCATCGTCAGCAGATACTACCTGCGCCTGGAGGTGGCCGACAAGCCGGGTGTGCTGGCGAAGGTGAGCCAGGTGATGGGCGAGCAGAAGATCTCCATCGAGACGATGCTCCAGAAACCCGGCAGCGGCGAGTCGGCCTCTTTGCTGCTGGCGACCCACGCCTGCGAGGAGCGCGCCATGCAGGAGGCCCTCAAACGCCTCTTCGAACTCGAGAGTGTCAAAGAGCGCCCCGTGATGATCCGGATAGAAGGATAAGAGAAGGATAAGTGTAAAAAAGTAAAAAATAATGTGAGCTGCTTCGCAGGCACAATTTTTTACAATGGAGTGCCACAAGTCACACAAAGGCGGTCAACATGCATCACAAGGAAATCGAAAGCGTCTGCACCTACTGCGGAGTCGGCTGCGACATCGTCGCCCAGGTGGATGAATCATCCGGCACCATCGTCAAAATCACCGCCGACAAGGACGGTTACGTCAGCCAGGGGAAACTCTGCGTCAAGGGCAAATACGGTTTCGATTTCGTCCACTCCGACGCCAGGATCCGCCGGCCGCGCATCGCCCGCCGCTTTCTCGAGAAAAATCCCCATATTTTCGAAAAGATCCAAAAGCGTCTCCAACCGTTCGACGATGCCTGGTATACGACTGATCTGGCCACGGCCGTCGAGGCGGCGGCGATGAAACTGACCGAAATCCGGAAAGAACATGGAGACGAGAGCTTCTGCGCCATCGGCGGGGCGCGCACCAGCTGCGAGAGCGCCTATCTGTTTCAGAAATTCTGCCGCGAGACGATGAAGTCGCCCCATGTCGACAACTGCGCCCGGGTCTGCCACTCCCCCAGCCTCAAGGGGATGCGCGCCACGATCGGCGAAGGTGCGGCGACCAACCCCTACAACGACATCTACGAGGCCGAATTCATCCTGATCATCGGCTCCAACACGACCGAAGCCCATCCGATCGTCGCCAACCGCATCATCGACGCGGCGCGTCTGCACGACAACGTGGCGGTGATCGACGTGCGGGAGATCAAGATGATGAAATACGCCAAACACAAAGCGGTCATTCCCCACGAGGCGAATCTGCTGGTGCTCAACATGATGGCGCGGGTCATCATCGAAGAGGAGCTCTACGACAAAAAATTCATCGAGACACGGACGACGGGCTTCGAGAGTTTTCGGGAAGCGATCCTGAACGACCCCTACGCCGACCCTCTCTTTTTCCGCTCGATCCCCGGTTACGAGCACCTGGCCACCAAGATCCCCGTCATCGCCCGTGAGTACGCCCTGAAAAAGTCGATGATCTTCTGGGGACTGGGCATCACCGAACATTTCGACGGCAGCCATGCGGTGATGGCGATCACGCACCTCGCGCTCCTGACGGGCAACATCGGCAAAACCGGAGCGGGTCTGATGCCCCTGCGGGGCCAGAACAATGTCCAGGGCGCCTGCGACATGGGGTGCCTTCCCTACTACGCGCCCGACTACCAGACACCCGAGAAGGTGGGGCTCATGACACCGCAGCTGGTGGATGCGATGCTGGAGGGAAAGATCAGGGCGCTGCTTAACATGGGGGAGGATATCGCCCATATCCATCCCAACCAGAACAAGATCGAAAAGGCGCTGGAGCGTCTGGATCTGATCATGGTGCAGGAGCTTTTCATGACGGAGATCGCCAAAAAGGCGGACATCGTCGTCGGTGTCAAGTCGGCCTACGAGAAAGAGGGGGTCTACGTCAACGCGATGCGGCGCCTGCATCTCTCCCAGCCTCTGGTGGAGTCGGATCTGCCCGACGACTGGGAGGTGATCAGAATGCTCGACAACGCCATGGGGGGCGATTACGACTACCGCAGCAGCGAAGATGTCTGGAACGAAGTGCGCGAAGTGGCCCACCGCCGATTCAGCGGCGCCAGCTACCTGCGCCTGAAAAGACACCGCAAGCGCGGTCTGCAGTGGCCCGTCTACATCGAGGACACACCGGTGCTCCATCTGCTCGACTTCCGGACCGATGACGGACTGGGGCGTTACGTCTACCGTCAGTACGAGCTTCGGGGCATGATCAAAGAGCTTCTGGAAGCGGGGGAGGTGCGTGAAGGGTTCTACCTGACCACGGGCCGTACGCTGGCGCACTACAACAACGCCGCCCAGACAGGATGCAGCCAAAAGCTGAACCACCGTTACGAAGAGGATCTGCTTTTGGCGAGCGAAACGGATCGGGCACGCCTTCCGGACAGCGAATATGTCGTGCTCAGGACTCCTTACGGCCAGAGTGCGCCCCTGCGGATCAAATTCAGTGAAAAGATCGCGCCCGATACCCTCTACGTCACCTTCCATCACGCGAAATCGAAGATCAACTATCTCTTCGGGGACGCCTGTGACGAATTGATCGGCACGGCCCTTTTCAAATCCCTGAAGGTGGAGGTCCTTCCCGCATGAGTCGGGCCGTCGGCGACAGGGCCGAGACTCTCGCCTGCGACTATCTGATGCGGCGGGGCTGCCGTATCGTGGAGAGAAACGTCTACTCCCGTTTCGGTGAGATCGACATCGTCGCCCAAAAGGGAGGCGTGCTCCATTTCGTCGAGGTCAAAAGCGGCACGACCTTCGAGCCGGTCTACAACATCACACCCGCGAAACTGCAGAAACTGATCCGCTCCATCCACGCCTATCTGAAGAAGCGGAATCTCGATCTTCCTTTTCAGCTCGACGCACTGATCGTCAAAGAAGATCGCTGCGAATGGATCGAAAACATTACGGTTTGACGGCGGATTTAATATCCGGTAACAAAATTTTTTAAAGTTTTAACCGGTATAATCAAGCCACAACTTTCTCAAGGAGATCCTGAATGGGCAAATATATCGAGCTTAACAGCAGCAATTTCGACGAAACGGTCAAAGAGGGTGTCACTCTGGTTGACTTCTGGGCGCCTTGGTGCGGACCGTGCCGTATGATCGCACCGGTCATCGAAGAGCTCGCCGAAGAGTACGAAGGCAAAGCGAAAATCGCGAAAGTCAACACGGACGAAGAGCAGGATCTGGCGATCAAATTCGGTATCCGCTCCATCCCGAGCATCCTTTTCTTCAAAGACGGCCAGGTCGTCGATCAGATGGTCGGTGCCGCTTCCAAGCAGGCGTTCGCCGAAAAACTCGACGCACTTCTGAAATAACCCGAATCTTCAGATGAACGGCGGAAGGAGAAGATCCCTTTTCTCCTTCTCCTATGTCTTCGCATCGTTTTTCGGTGCGGCGATGATAGCCCTCGCTTTCGGCTATTTCAACTACAAATACTCCCAATACAAATTTATCAATTTCAAAGAGACGATACTCTATACTAAATCACGACTATTCGAACCGGAGGCCGACAGGTATATCGTCGTGGTCTACAGTTCGCATATGGGGGATATCGACAGGGCTCTGCGGAAACTGAAAGAGAAAAATCCCGTTCTCGCCATCGATCTCTACCAGAAACGGAGAGAGCGGGAGAAAAATGTCGTCTACGCGACGGCGGGGACCAATACGCTGCTGAAAATCATCCATCGGTTTCATATCCGTGAAGTGCCCAGCTACTTCATGATCGAAAAGCAGAACGAAAACGGACTCTACAAGCAGGCGAGCAAGATCTATCTACTGGAGGTACAATGATGTTGGATTTGGCGATTATCGGCGGAGGACCGGCCGGTCTGACGGCCGGACTCTACGCGACACGGGGCGGACTCGAAAATGTCGTGATGTACGAAAAGGGGATGCCCGGCGGCGCCATCACCCAGAGCAGCGAGGTCGAGAACTATCCCGGCATCAAGGAGGTGGTCTCGGGTATGGATCTGATGGCCTCCTGGCCGGAGCAGTGCATGCGTTTCGGGCTCAAACACGAGATGGCGGAAGTGGTGCGCGTCAGCCGTCCCGAAGGGCTCTGCTTCAAGGTCGAACTGAGCGACGGAAGCGTCGAAACGGCCAAAAGCGTCATCGTCTGCACCGGCGGTACGCCCCGCAAGGCGGGCTTCAAGGGCGAAGAGGAGTTTTTCGGGCGGGGCGTGAGCACCTGTGCCACCTGCGACGGCTTCTTCTACCGCGACAAGGAGGTCGCCGTCATCGGCGGCGGCGACACGGCGCTGGAAGAGGCGCTCTATCTGGCGAACATCTGCTCCAAAGTCTACGTCGTCCATCGCCGGGACGAATTCCGCGCCGCCCCATCGACGGTGAAGCGTGCCCGGGAAAACGGAAAGATCGAATTCGTCACCAACGTCCTCGTCGAAGAGGTCTACGGTGACGCCATGGGTGTCCAGGGCATCAGGCTCAAGAAGAAAGATAGCGGAGAGGTGATCGACCTGCCGGTGCCGGGCGTGTTCGTTTTCGTCGGTTACGACGTCAACAACCGGGTCCTGAAGCAGGAGGACGGCAGTTTCCTCTGCGACGTCAACGAGTACGGCGAAGTGGTCGTCGATCTGCAGATGCGTACCAGCGAACAGGGGCTTTTCGCGGCGGGCGACATCCGCATCATGGCGCCCAAACAGGTGGTCTGCGCCGCCGGTGACGGCGCCAACGCGGCGATCGGAGCGATCGCCTACGTCGAACATCTACATCGGGAGAATCTATGCTGAAAGTGGGAGTCTACGGAGCCAACGGCCGTGTCGGCCAGCTCCTCGTCAAAAATCTGTCGGAAGATCCGGATACCCGGGTCGCCGCGCTCTGCGAGCGTGACCGTATCGATTTCCATGCGCCGGAAGGATCGGTCGTCACCAACGACGCGAAGATCTTTCTGGACAGTTGCGACGCCGCCATCGATTTCACCGTGCCGGAAGCGACCGAGGCGCTTCTGAAAGCGGCGATGGATCGTCCCAGGCCGCTCGTCATCGGAACGACGGGCCTCAACGACGCCCAAAGAGCGCTGCTCGAAGAGGCGAGCGAAATCATGCCGATCCTCTACGCGACCAACATGTCGGCGGGGATCGCGCTGCTGAAGAAGCTGGTGCAGATGACGGCGGAGAAGCTCGGGGATTTCGATATCGAGATCGTCGAGCAGCATCACCGCTACAAAAAGGACGCTCCCAGCGGAACGGCATTGACGCTGGCGGAGTTCGCCGCCAGGGGGAGAGGGCTGGATCTGGAAAAGGTCCGGGTCAGCTGCCGTGACGGTATCACCGGTGAGCGGAAAAAAGAGGAGATCGGTGTCATGGCGATCCGCGGCGGAGATGTCGTCGGGCGCCATACGGTCGGCTTCTACAACGACGGCGAATTCATCGAACTGAACCATACCGCCACGAGCCGGGAGACCTTCTCCAAAGGGGCGGTGCGCGCCTGCAAATGGCTGGTGAACCAGCCGGCGGGCCTCTACGATATCAGCGATTGTCTGGGACTTTGATATGGAAAGATTTCTGAACGAAAAGTGTGCGGTCGTCGGGGTTTTCGACGTCAAAGGTGCGGCGCAGATCGCTTTTTTCGGCCTTTTCGCTCTTCAGCACAGGGGCCAGGAAGCGGCGGGTATCTGCTCCAACAGGGACGGCAAGTTCCATCTGATCAAGGATCGGGGCCTGGTGACGCGGATCTTCAGCGAAAAGAAGATCAAGAAGCTCAAGGGCGATATGGCCATCGGTCACACCCGCTACTCCACCGCGGGAGACGACTCGATCCTCGATGCCCAGCCGGTCTACGCCCGCTACGATCTGGGCGAACTGGCGATCGTTCACAACGGTAACCTGACCAACGCCCAGGAAGTACGCGACCAGCTGATTAGAAAGGGTGCCATCTTCCAGACCTTCATGGATACCGAGAACATGATCCACCTGATCGCCAAGAGCGAAAAGGAGAAGCTGATCGACCGCATCACCGATGCCCTGCACAAAGTGGAAGGGGCCTACTCCTTCATCATACAGAGCCGCAGCAAGATGTACGCCGTGCGCGACCGCTACGGTTTCAGGCCCCTGAGTCTGGCCAGACTCGGTGACGGCTACATGGTCGCCAGCGAAACCTGCGCCTTCGATCTGGTGGGTGCCGAGTTCATCCGCGATATCGAACCGGGCGAGATGCTGATCTTCGAAAAAGGCAAAGCCCCGAAATCGATCCGCGTGTTCGAACCCAATCCCCATATGTGTATTTTCGAATACATCTATTTCGCCCGGCCAGACAGTGTCGTTTTCGGAAAGAACGTCTACTCTCTGCGGAAAAAGATGGGAGAGGAGCTGGCCAAAGAGCTTCCCGTGGAGGCGGATATGGTCGTGCCGGTGCCCGACAGCGGCGTGGCCGCGGCTCTGGGATACTCCCAGCACAGCGGCATCCCCTTCGAGCTGGGCATCATGCGCAACCACTATGTCGGGCGGACCTTCATCGAACCGACCCAGGAGCTTCGGAACCTGAAAGTCAAGATGAAACTGAGCCCGATCCGGGAAGTGATCGAAGGGAAACGTCTCATCGTCATCGACGACTCGATCGTACGGGGTACGACCAGCAAGCAGATCGTCAGTATGCTCAAGGAGGCGGGCGCGAAGGAGGTGCATATGCGCATCTCCTCGCCGCCGACGACGGGACCCTGCTACTACGGGGTCGATACGCCCGACAAGGAGAAGCTGATCAGTGCCCGCATGAGCACGGAAGAGGTGTGCGAATATATCGGAGCCGATTCGCTGGCTTTCATCTCCATCGACGGCATGATGCGGGCGGTGGGTGACGATCAGAACTACTGCAAAGCCTGCTTCGACGGAAATTATATCGTCTAAATAGATGTCCGATATCAACCTGTTGCAAAAACGGCTGGATATAATCCGATCGACACGAATGCAGACGCAAAGGGGGAGTGTGAAAAAAGTATTCACGATCGGACGCTATTTTCGCAGGAAATTCGGCGAGGATGTCTACAAGGTACCGCTCAGCATCCAGGGGTTCACCTGCCCGAACATCGACGGTACGGTAGCCAAAGGGGGATGTACCTTCTGTCTGAACGAGTCTTTCAGCCCCAACCTCGCCAAAGCCTCCAAAAAGTTCTATCTGCATCCCGACTCTTCGGAGAATCCTCTGCTCCAAAAACAGCTGGAGCAGGTAAGAGTCCAGTATCGGGCCACGAGCCGCCGATTGGCGGGCAAATACGGCGTGAAAAAGTTTCTCGCCTATTTTCAGTCTTTCACCAACACCTACGCCCCTTTCGAAACGCTCAAGGCCCTCTACGAAGAGGCGCTGCGTCAGCCCGGATGCGTGGGGCTCTCCATCGGTACACGCAGCGACAGCGTCACCGAAGAGATTCTCGACTATCTCGCCGAACTCTCACGCGAGTACGAAATCTGGATCGAATACGGCATCCAGTCGATCTACGACGAAACCCTCGAAGCGATCAACCGCGGACACGACAGCGCCAACGTGAAGGAGTGGATAGGCAAGAGCAAGGATCGGGGCCTGAAGGTCTGCGGCCATGTGATCTTCGGCCTTCCCGCAGAGACGGAGGAGATGATGCTCGATACGGTCAGAGAGTCGATCGCCTGGGGAATCGACTCGATCAAGATCCACCCCCTCTACGTGGTCAAAAACACGGCGCTGGCCGTCGACTATCTCAAAGGCAGATTCACTCCCATCGACGAAGAGCGCTATATAAAACTGGTCGTCGAATCGATACGGATGCTGCCGCCCCATATCAGCGTCCAGCGCGTCACCGCAGGCATCGACGACGACACCCTTCTGGCCCCTGAATGGTGCCGCTGCAAACACACCCAGATGAAACACATTCGAGAGGCCCTGAAAAAAGCGGGCTACATCTACTGAACCCTTGACATGAACTCCCGTTCATGTCATCTTTCTCAAAACTCAAAACTCAAAA
>NZ_JAOZOZ010000005.1 GCF_029933015.1 Hydrogenimonas sp.
AGCTGATGTTCGAAGTGACCCAGAAGAACAGACACATCAATCCTCTCGAACTGATCAGGCTTCGCTGAGCAAATTCTTAAACTTTCTTTCATATCTTTTTTAAAGCATCTTTTGGATAAAATCCAACCACTTTTAGAAGGAGCGTGAGATGGCGAAACAGCGGGTTCTTGTGAAGTTTTCCGGCGAGGCTCTGGCCGGTGAGAGCGGATACGGTGTCGATACGTCGATCCTGAAATTCATCGCCGAAGAGATCAAACAGCTCGTCGACAGCGGGATCGAAGTGGGGGTCGTCATCGGCGGCGGCAACATCATTCGCGGTGTGACGGCCGCCAAAGACGGGATCATCAAGCGTACCAGCGGTGACTATATGGGGATGCTCGCCACCGTCATCAACGCCATCGCGATGCAGGAGGCTCTGGAACATCTCGGTATGCGCGTGAGGGTGCAGAGTGCGATCAAGATGGAGCAGATCTGTGAGACTTTCATCGTGCGCAGAGCGATCCGCCATCTCGAAAAGGGACGTATCGTCATTTTCGCGGCGGGTACCGGCAACCCCTTCTTCACGACCGATACGGCCGCGACGCTCCGCGCCATCGAGATAGGCGCCGATATGATCGTCAAAGCCACCAAGGTCGACGGCGTCTACGACAAGGACCCGGCCAAATATCCCGACGCGAAGAAACTGCCCGAGCTCACCTACGACGAGGCGCTCGCCGACAATATCAAGGTGATGGACGATACGTCGATCGCACTGGCGAAAGAGAACCGGCTGCCGATCGTCGTATGCGACATGTTCAAGCAGGGCAACCTTCTGGCGATCATGCAGGGTGATTACGAAAAGTGTTCTATCGTCAAATAACTTCAGGAGTAGAGAAAACATGAGACTTGAAAAAACAGCGGCGAAAGCCCTAGAAAAAGCGAATTTCAACCGATACCTTCTTTCCGCGGCCGTCTCCAAGCGTGCCAACGAGCTTGCGGCCGGAGCGGAACCACTGGTCGACATGGATCCGAAAAAGTACAAGTTTTCCGATATCGCCATTGCCGAAATCGCCGAAGGTGTCGTCAAAATAGAGGGCATGGAACAGAGCTAAGGCCCCGTATGAACCCGGCCCTCGAGCCCGTCATCGACCTCGTCCGTGCCATCAAAACGGTGGAGGAGGCGGAAGAGCTCTTTTTCGATGCGATCGAACCCACCGATCGTATCAAAGAGGCTCTCGCGTTCGCCAAAGAGGCGCATGCCGATCAGAAGAGAAAAAGCGGCGAACCCTACATCATCCATCCCATCATCGTAGCGGCCATCACGGCGACGATCAGTGCGGACGAGACGATGGTCGTCACGGCGCTGCTGCACGACGTCGTCGAAGACACACCCTATACGATCGACGACATCAGGTACAGGTTCGGAGAGGACGTTTCCTATCTCGTCGAGGGTCTGACGAAAATCGTCGAAATCCGGGAGACGGAGCTGGTGCCCTCCACATCCAACGAAAAACTGGTAACCTCCGCACTCAGCTTTCGGAAGATGCTGATCTGTTCCATCGAGGATGTCAGGGTTCTCATCATCAAACTCTGTGACCGCCTTCACAACATGCTCACGCTCGATGCCCTCCCGAAGGAGAAACAGCACCGTATCGCGGAGGAAACGCTCGTGGTCTACGCGCCTATCGCGCATCGGCTGGGTATATCGGCTTTGAAAAACAAGCTCGAGGATCTGAGCTTCTACTACCTCTTTCCCAAAGAGTACGCCAAAATAGACGCTTTCATCACCTCCCACAGCCAGGATTTCCAGATCAAGCTCAACGCTTTCATCTCCAAAGTGAAGACGCTGATGGTACGAAGCGGCTTCAAGGCCGACAGTTTCGAGATTATCGGACGGGTCAAACACTACTATTCGATCTATCTCAAGATGCAGCGCAAAGGGATTTCGATCGACGAGATTCTCGATCTGCTGGCGATACGCATACTGGTCGAGAAGCCGATCGACTGCTACCGGTCTCTGGGGACGCTCCATCTGCATTTCAAACCTCTCATCGCCCGTTTCAAGGATTATGTCGCTCTGCCGAAAGAGAACGGCTATCAGACGCTCCATACGACGGTTTTCGACGATACCTCGATCATCGAGGCGCAGATTCGGACCTTCGAGATGCACAAGAAAGCCGAATACGGTATCGCGGCACACTGGAAATACAAGATGGATGAGGATATCTCCGTCAATGTAGAGTGGCTCAAGAATCTCCAGTATCAGAACGAGTCGATCGAAGAGTTCTACGAACTGGTCAAAAACGACCTCTACAGCGAAGACATCAGCGTTTTCACGCCGGCGGGAGACCAGATCTCTCTGCCCCGGGGCGCCACGGTGCTCGACTTCGCCTACGCGGTCCATACGCAGGTGGGAGAGACCGCCACGGCGGCACTGGTCAACAAACGGGCCGCCTCGCTGCTTACCGAACTCAAAAACGGGGATCTGGTCAGGATCATCACCGCCGACCACCCCATCTATCACTGCACGTGGATCGACGCGGTCAAAACCTCCAGGGCCAAGAGCCACATGCGTACACGCTGCAATCAGCGGCGCAAAGAGATCGACAGAATGAGCGCCATCAACATTCTCACCGCAACCCTCAATCTGCTTCCCTACGAAATAGAGGAGTGGATCGAGCAGCAGTCGCTGCAGGATCAGATCTACCTCGTCGCCCGCGATCTGAACTTCTACAAAGAGGTGGTACACAGATTCGTCGAAAGCCGGAAAGAGAAATCGATACTTCCGACGATTTTCCAGCTTCCCCCCAAACGGATAAAACGGTACAATTTCGAAAATTTCGTCATTCATGCCACGGACAGCGTGGGAAGCGTGGAGTTCGACTACTGCTGTCACCCAAAACGAAACGATCCGATCGTCGCTTTCCGCTTCGGCAACAAGGCGATCGTCCATCACAAGTTCTGCGAGAAAGCCTACAGCTGGATCCAGAAGCATACGGCGATGCTCTTCGTGGAGTGGAGCGAAAGCAGATTGATGCGCTATCGCATTCTCGTGACACTCAAGGATGAAAAGGGGGCGCTGGCCAAGCTGCTGGGATTTCTCGCGAAGATCGACACGAACGTCATCTCGATCAAACTGGGAGACGGCACCGCCCAGAGCAATCTTTGTGAAATGGTCGTCGAGACCAAGGAGTATGACAAGAATCGTCTGAAGTCCCTTCTCGAAAGACGTTTCAAGGTGATCGAAATGGTGAACCTGACGGATGCATACAAACAACTACATTAAGGAACGATATGGATATGATTGAAGAAGCTTTGAACGAAATCGGACGCGGCGCTGCCGAAATCATTACCGACGAACAGATAGAGAATCTGCTCAAACGCTACTACGAAACGGGTGAACCCTACTATGTCAAAGCCGGCTTCGATCCGACGGCGCCCGATCTGCATCTGGGACACACCGTTCTGTTGCAGAAACTCGCCACTTTCCAGAAATACGGCGGGATCGTCCAGTTTCTGATCGGCGATTTCACGGGGATGATCGGCGATCCCACCGGCAAGAGCCAGACGCGGAAAAAACTGACGGCCGAAGAGGTGAAAGAGAACGCCAAAAGCTACGAGGAACAGGTCTTCAAGATCCTCGATCCCGAAAAGACGATCGTCGTCTTCAACAGCGAGTGGCTCGGCAAACTGACCAGTTACGAGATGATCGAGCTGGCATCCAAACGGACCGTCGCCCGGATGCTCGAGCGTGACGATTTCGAGAAGCGCTTCAAGAGCGGCCAGGACATCTCTCTCTACGAATTTTTCTATCCGCTCTTCCAGGGGTACGACAGCGTCGTTCTAAAAAGCGACATCGAGATCGGCGGGACCGACCAGAAGTTCAACCTCCTGATGGGCCGCCACCTCCAGCGCTCCTACGGCGTCGGCAAGGAGCAGGTCGTGCTGATGATGCCGATCCTCGAAGGGCTCGACGGCGTGCAGAAGATGAGCAAATCCCTGGGCAATTTCATCGGCGTCGCCGAAGACCCCAACACGATGTTCGCCAAAGTGATGAGCATCAGCGACGAACTGATGTGGCGCTACTACGAGCTTCTGAGCGCCAGGAAGCTCGACGAGATCGCACGGATGAAAGAGGATGTCGAAAAAGGCGCGCTCCATCCCAAGCGGGCCAAGGAGATGCTGGCCGAAGAGATCGTCGAACGTTTCCACGACAAAAAAGCGGCGCTTGCGGCCTGTGAAGAGTTCAACAAAGTCTTCAAGCAGAAGGACCTTCCCACGGACATGCCCGAGTACGAGCTGGAGGGTCCCATCTGGATCGCCAAAGCGCTGGTGGAAGCCAAACTCGAACCTTCGACCTCCCAGGCACGCCGGGATCTGCAGCAGGGCGCCGTGCGCATCGACCAGGAGAAAGTGAGCGACAAAGACTTGCAATTGGAGGCGGGAGATTATATACTTCAGGTAGGAAAAAAGAAATTTGCGAAAGTGAAGGTGAAGTAGTGGAACTCAAACCTGTCAAAATCGGAAAATACGAGATAAAATATCCGATCATCCAGGGCGGCATGGGTGTCGGAATCAGCTGGGACAGACTCGCCGGGCATGTGAGTCTGGAAGGGGGGCTTGGCGTCATCAGCAGCGTCGGGACCGGCTATTACGAAAACAGGGCCTATGCGGACAAACTGGTCTCCGGCCGACCGCTGGAGGCGGAGAATTTCTATTCGAAAAAGGCGTTGATAAAGATCTTCGAAAACGCCAGAAAGATCTGCGGCGACGCGCCTCTGGCGTGCAACGTGCTCTACGCCATCAACGATTACGGCCGGGTCGTGGAGGATGCCTGCGAAGCGGGTGCCGACATCATCATTACCGGGGCGGGACTGCCGACCAACATGCCCGAATTCACGGCCGATTATCCCGACGTGGCGCTGGTGCCCATCGTCTCCTCCCCCAAGGCGCTGCGGCTGATCTGCCGGCGTTGGGAGAAGCGTTACGGCCGCATTCCCGACGCCGTCGTGCTGGAGGGACCGCTCAGCGGAGGCCATCAGGGATTCACCTACGAGCAGTGCTTCATGGAGGAGTACCAGCTCGAAAACCTGATCGGACCCGTCGTGGAGGAGGCCGAAAACTGGGGCGGCATTCCCGTCTTCGCCGCCGGCGGCATATGGGATAGAAAAGATATCGAACGCTGCATCGAACTGGGCGCGGCCGGCGTGCAGATGGGTACCCGCTTCATCGGGACCCACGAGTGCGACGCCCACGACAATTTCAAAGAGGTCCTGTTGAACGCGAAAGAGGAGGATATCCTGCTGCTCAAATCCCCTGTGGGATACCCGGCGCGGGGTGTACGGACGAATCTGATCGATCTGGTCGACAAACGCGAAGGACCCGCCATCAAGTGTATCAGCAACTGTGTGGCTCCCTGCAAACGGGGTGTCGAAGCCAAACAGGTGGGTTACTGCATCGCGGACCGTCTCAGCGACGCCTATATGGGTGACAAAGAGCTGGGACTCTTCTTCTCCGGCGCCAACGGATACAGGCTCGACGAACTGATCAGTGTCAAGGAACTGATGCACAAACTGGTCCACGGAGAGTAACCCATAAAAAAGGCGCTTCTTTTTCTTCTCCTGCCGCTTTTCGCCCTTTTGCTTTCGGCGGCCGACCATACGGACCGCCTCGAAGCGGCGAAAAGGGCGATCCACTCCCCATCCAAATCGACGATCTGGAAAGGTTACCACGACTATCAGTCTCTCTATATGAAGGGGCTCCTCGAAGGGGACGAAGCCCTGCAGATCGAGGCGCTGAAAGGGCTGATCGATGCTTCCGAAAGCCTTGGACTCGATCCGACGCGCTACAAAAACGCACTGAAAACGATCCGGCCCGATCTGGTGAAAAAAGCGAAAAAGCACGAAACGAAAGAGAAAAAAGGGGCCTACGTCACGCCGGTTTCAGGAAAAAAACGGCTCAAGCTCAAAGACAGCAGGGTGACGGGGGGCTATCTGGTTCTGCGCTTTTCCGCCGCTCTCGATCGGAAAAATCTCAGAAAGTTCGTATTGAAGCGCAAAAAGTCGATTCTCTACGTGTTCGATCTCACTCCCGTCAGGCTTCCTTATTCGATCAAACGTATCAAGGGGAAAGGTTTCAAGGAGATCCGGATCGCCCAGTACGATCCGAAAAAGATCCGTATCGTGGTCGAGACACTCAAACCCTACACTCCGAAAGCCTCCATAACAGGCGACAGACTGAAAATCTCTCTTCCCTCCCTTCGGAAGGCACCGGCAGCTAGAAAGAGAGCGGAAGCGCCGAAAAAAAGAAAAGATGTTTCGAAAAAGAGTCCGCAAAAAGCTGCCGCGAAGTCTCCTGCGGCAACGAAGACGAAAGCCCTTTCGAACGTATTGCCCGGATCTGCGCTGAGACGCTACACCGTCGTGATCGACCCTGGACACGGCGGCAAGGACGGCGGGGCCGTGGGGTATCAGAAAAGACGGGAGAAGGATGCCGTACTCGCCGTGGCGAAACGTCTGAAAAAAGAGCTGCAAAAGAGGGGATTCAACGTCTATCTGACCCGTGAAAAAGATATCTTCATACCTCTGAAAAAGAGGACCCGATTCGCCAACAGAAAGCAGGCGGATTTTTTCGTCTCCATCCACGCCAATGCCGCGGCGAAAAGACGCAACTACCTGAAAAACAAAGGAATCGAGACCTATTTTCTCTCTCCCGCCAAAACCGGACGTGCCAAACGGGTCGCCGCCATCGAAAACAGAGCCGAGATCAAGAATATCGACCGTTATACGAAAGATGCCGTGCTGAGCATGCTCAACCGTGAAAAGATCATCGAGTCCAACAAGCTGGCGATCGATCTGCAGAGACAGATGCTCGCCTCCGTCAGGAAAAAATACAAGGATGTGGTGGACAACGGTGTACGCAAAGGGCCGTTCTGGGTTCTGGTAGGCGCCCAGATGCCGGCGGTGCTGATCGAGATCGGCTATATCACCCATCCGACCGAGGCACGCAGGATTTTCAACCCCTACTATCAGAAGCTTCTGGCTGAGGGAATCGCCAACGGTATCGAAAGCTACATCTATCACAAAACCAGGAGTTACTGATGTACAGAAAAATCTTTTACGCAGCGCTCGCACTCGTCTATATCACGGGATGTACCAAACAGCCCACTGCGGCCGAAGGACCGAAGAGTGAACGGGTCGTCGTCGAAGGCAAACGGTGGCAGCTCGTCAGTTTCGGCAATCACGAAATGAGAGTACCCCAGAAAGCCTGGATAGAGCTGGCGAACGGACGCTATCAGGGATTTGCCGGATGCAACGGTCTGAGCGGTACCTACACGATAAAAGGGCAGGGCATACATTTTACGATGGATCCCTCCACCCAGATGGCGTGTCCCGATATGAGAGGGGAGACGGAGTTTAGAAAAAGGCTGCTGAAAACGGATCGGTTCTCCATCGAAGAGGGTCTGCTGACTCTGAAGGAGAAAAAAGAGAAACTTCTGGTCTTTATGGAGAAGAAGTAGCAGGCGATCCTTTACGGATCGCCGGAAAGTTTTATTTGTAGTTTTTGATGGAAGCTTCCAGAAGGCGGGCGGCTTCCTCTTTGCCTTTGAAATCCTTGACTTTGACCCATTTGTTGGGTTCGAGCATCTTGTAGGTTTCGAAGAAGTTCTTGATCTTGTTGAGTACCGCCTGGGGAAGGTCTTCGTAGCTTGTGATACCTTCGTAGGTCGGATCGATCTTGGTGACGGGGACGGCGAGGAGTTTTTCGTCCATGCCCGCCTCGTCCTCCATGATCAGTACGCCGATGAGGCGGCACTTGATGACGGAACCGGCCTGCACGGGATAGTCGTTGAGGACCAGAATGTCGATCGGGTCGCCGTCGTCGGCCAGGGTGTCGGGGACGAAGCCGTAGTTGGCCGGATAGAACATGGCGGAGTAGAGTACGCGGTCGACGACCACGGCGCCGCTATCCTTGTCCAGCTCGTACTTGATGTTGGACCCGTAGGGGATTTCGATGAGGGCGTGGACCTTGTCGGGGCACTCGCCGCTTCCGATTTTCGTGATATCCATAGTGATATTCTCCTGTCAAAGTTGATGGAGAATTTTAGCGCAATGTAATTGAAAATTACAATAAAGGCAACTTATGTCCGAACGTGACAAAACGAAATGGGACGCCAAATACCGTGAACGCAGAAAGCTCCTCGATCGGATGGAGCCGGCCCGGTTCGTGCGGGAGTTTTACCCTCTCGCTCCGGGTAACCGGGCGATCGATCTGGCGTGCGGCGGCGGAAGGAACGCGATCTTCCTGGCCCAAAAGGGGTTCGAAGTGGATGCGGTGGACATCTCCTCCGTCGCGATCGAAGCGCTTAAAGCCAAAGCCGCGGGTCTTGCCGTACATCCTCTCTGTGCCGATCTCGACAGTTTCGAACCGAAGGCGGGAGTCTACGATCTGGCTCTCATGATCAACTTTCTCGACCGTGGCCTCCTTCGCCGAATGGCCGAAGCGATCGGGCCCGGGGGCGTGATCGTCGTCGAAACCTACATGAAGCATCCCGAAAACGAAAAAGCGGGCAATCCCGATTTTCTTCTGAATCCCGGCGAATTGCGGGATTTTTTCGGCGAAAGGTTCGAAACACTGGCTTACGAAGAGTTCTGGAACGGTGATGAGGAGAGTTACCGGATGCGGAAACAGGGGATTGCGGTGAAAAAGAGTGCCGATGTCTGAACCGCTGGAGATTCTCTACGAAGACGAGAGAATCGTCGCCGTCAACAAGCCGAGCGGTCTGCTGGTACACCGATCCTGGATCGACAGGGAGGCGACGGCCTTCGCCCTGCAGACGGTCCGAGACATGACGGGACGCTACGTCCACCCCGTCCACCGCCTCGACAAACCCACCTCCGGCGTGCTGGTCTTCGCGTTCGACAAAGAGGCGGCACGGCGCATGGGAGAACTCTTTGCAGAGGGATCGGTACACAAACGGTACCTCGCCGTGGTCAGGGGGTATACCGACGAAGCGGGAGTCATAGACTATCCACTCAGGGAGATCCTCGACAAAATGACCGATGCGAAGGCAAGAGACGACAAAGAGGCCCAGGAGGCCGTCACGAACTACAGAAGGCTGGCGACGGTGGAGCTGCCCATCCCCGTCAGCCGCTATCCGGTAGCCCGCTACTCCCTGGTGGAGCTCTCTCCCGAAACGGGCCGCAAGCATCAGCTCAGACGTCACATGAAACACATTTTCCATCCCATCGTCGGAGATACCAAATATGGCCGTACGGAGCACAACCGTCTTTTCAGGAAGCACTTCGACTCCCACCGCCTGCTGCTGCACGCCGCCTCGATAGAGTTTCCCCATCCCATAGATGGCGAAACGGTGGAGATCGGGGCTCCTATGCCGGAGGATTTTATGAAAATCGCCCGTTTGTTTGGTAAAATTCCGGAAAAAATGCAAACCGGTCTTTCCGGAGAATGAGAGAAACATGGAACCGCTCTATCTGACCGATCTGGACAAAACCTTTCTCCGCAGCGATCTGACGATCAGCGATTTCAGCCGGAAGGTCTGGAACGAAGCGGTGGAGCGGGGACACAAACTCTCCGTCGCGACGGCCAGAAGCTATACAGGGGTGATGAAACTGCTGGGAGGGCTTCATCTCAAAGAGCCGCTGATACTTCTCGATGGGGTCATGATCGCCTCGCCCGAGGGAATCATCCTGCATCTGAGCGCACTGGAGAAGGATCTGGCCGACGAAATCATCGATCTCGCACACAGGGAGAGCGGTCTCTATCCGCTGCTGGTGGGGCTGGAAAAGGATGAGAGAGAGCGTTTCGTCTATCCGAAGCGAAGGAACAGGTACCAGGAGGAGCTGCTGGCCACCTTTCACAACGACCGCCGCCTGGTCGATGCCGATCCGCTTCGGGCGATGGATCGAAACCTCAAGATCGTCTACCTCGACACCGACGAGGTGACGGCGGGGCTCGAAAAGGCACTGAAAGAGGAGTTCGGCGACCTGATCGAGGTGAAGCGCTCCAAGGACCCCTACATCGACTGCTACTTTCTGACGGTACTTCATGCCGAGGGGGACAAAGTCCATGCGCTGATGCGGCTGGAGGAGATCGAGGGTGTCGACAGGGAGCATACGACGGTTTTCGGCGACAGTCACAACGATCTGGGCCTCTTCGCCGCAGCCGGCCGCAGAATCGCCGTGGCCAACGCCATCGACGAACTCAAAAAGATGGCCGATGTCGTCCTGCCGTGGACGAACGACGAAGACGCCGTCGCCAAATATATCGCCAGGGAGGTTCTGAATGCTGAAGAGTACAGCGGGTAAAATCTTTCTTTTCAACCTTCTTATCGCTCTCGTCTCTTTCGGAGCGATCTTTTACGGTCTCGATCGTATGCCCCATCTTTTGCGCTATCTCTTCTACCCTCTGATCGGGTATACGATGCTCTCCTTCATCTCGGCGGCCATTGCCGTGGGAATGGGGATGAACGCCTGGGAGAGGACAGAAAAAGAGAGTGAGAAAAAAGCTGCCATTCTCAACGGCCTCTATATCGTAGCCGTCATTGTCGGGATCTTCTTCTCGCTGAAGAGACTGATCGGATAAAAGCTTTCGCCATCTTTTTGGGAAAAGGGGAAAACTACAGCAGTTCGTAGGTGAGTTCTGCCTGGATCTCCGGAAAGCGGCTTTCGAGCATCGTTTCGATCTTTTCGATCTTCTGTTTCGCCTGCTGTTCGTCGGGCGAGAGGAAAGCGATGCCTATTTCCGCCTCTTTGGGGTATTCGCCCGAAAGGTCGAGGACCGAGCAGTTCATATGGGAAAGGCGCTCCTTGATCGAGTTGAGAACGGCGCGTCTCCCTTTTTTCGACGTGACGAAAGGGAGATCAAGCCTCAGGGCTGCATAGGTCAGGGTCATCGTGCCTGTCTCCTTCCACCCATTCGATTCCTTTCTCTTTCATGTATTCGACAAAGCGGCGATACCATGTTTCGACCTTTTCGGGCTCTTTTGCGCTCAGGCTGATCACCGCGATCCGTCTGTCGCCGCAGAAGGCGGGGAGCGACGAGAGCTCCACCTCCGCCGGAACTCTCTGCATCATTTCGATCAGATCGTTTTCGCTGGTGAGGGCCGTAAAGGTTCTGCGTGCCAGCGGTTTCGCGTCCGGAAGCAGAAGATCCAGTGCC
Organism: Hydrogenimonas sp.; assembly: GCF_029933015.1. Lineage (GTDB taxonomy): Bacteria > Campylobacterota > Campylobacteria > Campylobacterales > Hydrogenimonadaceae > Hydrogenimonas. The sequence goes on from NZ_JAOZOZ010000005.1 coordinate 11,161, forward strand.
TGACGTACCATCGGATGGGCCATCTGCGGAAAACCGGGAACGAAAAAGTAGCGCCGATCCACGCTGAAGCCGGGCACGTTGTTGACGGGATTGTCGAGAAGTTCCGCATTTTCGGGCAGTTCGGCCATATGGATACGGTGGGGATAGGCATCGTCACCGAACTGGTCGAGAATGCGACGCTTCGCTTCCTCGTGGACGACGAGGGGCTTTTGGGTGAAGACCCGGGCGGCGATCTCCCGGGTCAGATCGTCGGGCGTGCTGCCGATGCCGCCGAAAGAGAAAAGAATCGCTTCCGGGTCGCTTTTGATGAGCTCGAAGGTTTTGGTGATGAGTGTACGGTCGTCTTCGATGATGAAAGAGGCGTGAAGCTTTTCGCCCCGCTTCAGGAGCTCTTCGGAGAGAAAGAGAAAATGCCGGTCGTTTCGACGCCGGTTGAGAATTTCCGTACCGATGATAACTTGATAGAAATGCATGAATGTCCTTCAAAGCACGGGGTCGACCCGTGCTTCCAATAACCGATAACCGATGACGGGCTGCAACGCCGCCCTGTCAGATTTTGCTTTTGATGAACTTCTCCATCTCGTCGACGATCTCTTCGATCGACCGTTCGCCGTTGATCACGTGCAGAAGCCCTTTTTCCTTGTAGAAGCTGCGGATCTCTTCGATCGGCTCCATGTAGACCTTCATGCGGTTTTTGAAGACCTCTTCGTTGTCGTCGGCGCCGCGGGCGCGTCCGAGGACCCGCTCTTTGGCCACCTCTTCGCTCACGTCGACTTCGATGACCGCTTCGAGTTTCACGTCGGGTTCGTCGGCGAGGATCTTGTCGAGGGCTTTCATCTGCTCCACGCTGCGGGGGAAGCCGTCGATCAGGATGACCGGCTTGTCACTGCGTTTGATGGCGCTGACGATCGTGTCGATGACGATCTCCAGAGGCACGAGATTGCCTTTGGAGATGTAGCTGTCGATCGTGGCGCCCAGTGGAGAGCCGCTGGCCACTTCGGCGCGCAGAAGGTCGCCGGTGGAGTAGTGTGCGATCGTGTCGGGGTTGTTCGCCGCGATGATCTCCGCGTCGGTCGTCTTGCCGCTGCCGGGGGCTCCGATGATGAGAAAGAGTTTTTTCATGAGGATCTCCTGAATTTGATTGGTGTGATGGGTTTGACGATGATCTTCTCCGCCTGTCCGCGGCAGAGGGCCACATCGATGTTTTCGTTTTTGATCTCGATGGGTCCGAGAAACGCTTTGGATTTGACTTCGACGATGTCGCCGATGCGGATACCCAGCGCGTCGAGGCGGCTTTTGAACTTCTCACAGCCCCCTTCGAACCCCTTGATCTTGACGAGGTCGCCGGTCTTGGCTTCACTCAGACGCATCGATTTTCGGCTGCTTCCTGATTCTGATGCCGAGCTCTTTGAGCTGGGCGTCGTCCACCGGACTCGGTGCGTGGGTCAGCAGACAGGTCGCGCTCTGGGTTTTCGGGAAGGCGATGACGTCGCGGATACTCTCCTTGCCGCCCAGAAGCATCATGATGCGGTCGAAGCCCATCGCGAATCCGCCGTGCGGCGGCGCGCCGAATTTGAGCGCGTCCAGAAGGAATCCGAACTTCTCCTGTGCCTCTTCCTCGTCGATACCCAGCATTTTAAACACTTTTTGCTGAATATCAAGTTTATGGATACGGATCGATCCGCCTCCGAGCTCGATGCCGTTGAGAACCACGTCGTAGGCGATGGAGTCGATCGCCTCGATATCCTCCTCGTCGATGTTTTTGGGCATCGTGAAGGGGTGGTGGAGCGCTTTGAGGTGCAGCTCTCCCTCTTCGAGCTCGAACATCGGGAAATCGACGACCCAGACGAATTCGAAGCGGTTTTCATCGACGAGGCCCATGCGATGGGCCACTTCGGTGCGAAGGCGTCCCATGTAGTCCCAGACCGTCTTGCGGTCGCCGGCGCCGAAGAAGACGATGTCGCCGACCTGTAGGTCGAGACGGCTTTTCATCTCTTCGACCGCGTCGTCGCCGAGGAATTTGAGGATCGGCCCCTTGAGACCCTCCTCCTTGACCTGGATGTAGGCCAGCCCCTTGGCGCCGAATTTGGTGACGAAGGATTCCAGCTCCTTGATGATCTTGCGGCTGAAGGCTTTGTCGCCGCCTGGGACTTTGAGGGCTTTGATGCGGTTGAGTTTTTTGTACTGGGCGATCTCGGCGAAGATGGGGCTGTCGCAGTTTTCGAAGAGGTCGATGACGTCCACCAGCGGCAGGTCGAAGCGCAGGTCGGGGCGGTCGTTGCCGTATCTCTCCATCGATTCGCGGTAGGTGATGCGGTTGAAGGGGGTCTGGATCTCCCTGCCGCAGGATGCGAAGATCGCTTTGAGCAGCTCCTCGGCCACCTGCATCACATCCTCCTGCGTACAGAAGCTCATCTCCACGTCGATCTGGGTGAACTCCGGCTGACGGTCGGCCCGCAGGTCCTCGTCCCGGAAACATTTGGCGATCTGGAAGTAACGGTCGAAGCCGCTCACCATCAGCAGCTGCTTGAAGAGCTGGGGCGACTGGGGCAGGGCGTAGAACTCGCCGTTGTGGACACGGCTGGGGACCAGATAGTCCCGGGCCCCTTCGGGTGTCGATTTGGTCAGGATCGGCGTCTCGACCTCGAGAAATCCCAGGGAGTCGAGGAGATTGCGCGCGGCGATGGCCGCTTTGGAGCGCATCCGGAAGGTTTCGAACATCTCCTCGCGGCGCAGGTCGAGATAGCGGTATTTGAGGCGGATATCCTCGCCGACGTTGGGGTCTCCCAGGGTGAAGGGCATCGGCTCGCTGCGGTTTTCGATGACGAGTTCGTCGACGACCACCTCGATCTTTCCGGTCTTCAGGCGCGGGTTTTCGAGCCCCTCGCCCCGGAGGCGGACTTTGCCCCGGGCGATGAGGACGAACTCGTCCCGGACATGGGAAGCGACCTTGTGGGCTTCGGCGTTGTCGGCGGGGTCGCAGACGAGCTGGATCAGCCCCGTCTTGTCCCGCAGGTCGATGAAGATGACGCCCCCGTGGTCGCGGTAGCTGTTGACCCAGCCGGCCAGCTCGACGCGCTCGCCGACATCGTTTTCGTTCAGATCGGTACAGTAGTGTGTTCGCAAAACAAATCTCCAGTTGAAGGGGAGTTTCCCCGGATATAGTGGCGCGATTATAGCGAAAACAAACTTATTTTTGATAGAATAGATCCCAACTACGTTCCGGGATCCGTTCCGAACAGGTCCGGTTTCGCCGAAAGCCGGATTTCGGGACGGTTTCCGACAAAAAGGTTTGCCGTGCAGGAAAAACTCAAAATCGAGCGGGTCGGCATCGCGCTGCGCCCTTCGACTCCCGAACTCAAAGAGCTCTTTTTCAAGGTCAAGGGTGCCTTCGAGAAGCATGGCGCCGAAATCATCATCGACACGATCAGTGCGGGTATGATCGGGATGCTGGGGCAGGATTTCTCGACGATGTGCGAGAAGAGCGACATTTTGGTCTGTATCGGCGGAGACGGGACGCTGATTTCGCTGGCCAGGCGCAGCTACCGGTACCACAAACCGATTCTGGGCATCAACGCCGGGACCCTCGGTTTCCTGGCGGATATCAACCCTTCCGAAATCGAGGCTTTCGTCGAAAAGCTCTATACGGGCGAATTCCGCATCGACGAACGGATGATGATCGAGGGGGTACTGGAAAACCGGGGACATTCGGAGTATTTCTACTCCTTCAACGATATCGTCATCAGCCGGCCCTCGATCTCCAAAATGGTCAAGGTCGACGCCTATATCGACAAAAAGTGGTTCAACACCTATTATGGTGACGGTCTGATCATCTCGACACCCACCGGATCGACGGCCTACAACCTCGCCGCCGGCGGCCCCGTCACCTTTCCGCTGACCGACGCCTTCATTCTGACACCGATCTGTCCCCACTCCCTGACCCAGAGGCCTCTGGTGATCCCGGCCAATTTCGAGATCGAGATCAAAACCCCGGACAAACAGTCGCTGGTCATCATCGACGGACAGGAGCAGTACGATTTCGGTCCCGACGATACGCTGCTCGTGCGCAAAGCGCCGATCGGGGCGCGGCTGATCCACCGGATGGAGAGAAACTATTTCGACGTGCTTCGTGAAAAACTCTCGTGGGGGCAGATGCGATGATCGAACGCTTCTACGCCAGGAATCTGCTGGGATTCGAGACCCTCGACATTCCGTTCGAACCGGGACTGATAGCCATCACGGGTCCCAGCGGCGCGGGAAAGTCGGTCTTCATGGCATCTTTGCTGGCGCTTTTCGGACTGGAGGATGTGCAGGCCGAGATTTCGGAAGCGGTGGTGGGAAAGACTCCTCTGCTCGACCTTCAAAGCTACGACAACGGCGAACACGAGATGACGATCCGTGCCGTGAAGAAGGGGAAAATCCGCTACTTCCTCAACGACCTGACGATTTCGAAAAAACGTTTGAAGGAGATGATGGGACCGCTGGTGCGGCACATTTCGCAAAGAAGCAACAACGAACTCTCCTCCGAACTGCTTCTGGAGCTTCTGGATGCGATGGCGATGCTCGAAGATCCCGGTTACGACGAACGCCTGGAGAGTTTCAGAAACCGGTACGACGACTATGTGAAGAAGAGCCGAAGGCTCGAGACGATGCAGGCGGACGAGAAACGCGTCAGGGAGCTGATAGAATTCGCCGAGTTCGAAATCCGAAAGATCGACGAAACAGCGCCGAAACCCGGTGAGGACGAGGAGCTGATGGCGATCAAGAGAAAGCTCTCCAAAAAGGAGAAGATCAGCGAAGCGATCGCCCGTGCATCGAGAATTTTCGAGGTGGAAGACGATGTCCTGGAAGCGCTGAAGATGATCGAGAGCGATACGGTTCTCTTCAACGAAGCGATGAACATGGTGCGCAGCGAATTCGAACGGGCCGAGGAGATGCTGGACGAACTGGACGAAGTGGACGTGGAACAGGTGCTCAACCGCATCGAGGCGCTGGCCGAGCTCAAACGGCGCTACGGTTCGATCGAGGAGGCGCTGGCCTATCGGGACGAAAAGGTCAAGGAGCTGGAGTATTACAGAAATATCGACCACGAGTTGGAGGGGCTCGCCGCCGAGGTCGAAAAACTGCTTCTTGCGTTGCGCAAAGAGGCCGAAAACATCAGTTATACCCGAAAGAACGCCGCCGGCAAGGTGGAGCATTTCATCAACGGCTACCTGGCCCAGCTCAGGATGCCGCCGCTCGCTTTTTTGATGGAAACCAAGCCTCTCGACAGATCGGGCATAGACACGGTCGATATCGACCTGCAGGGCTCCTCCATCGAGACGCTCAGCGGCGGCGAGTTCAACAGAATCCGTCTGGCGCTGCTCCTGTGCAAGAGCGAGCTGGCCGGAGGGGAGGGGATTTTGTTGATCGACGAGATCGACGCCAACGTCAGCGGAGACGAATCGATCGCCATCGCCCGCCTTCTCAAGACGCTTTCGAAAAACTATCAGATCGTCGCCATCTCCCACCAGCCCCATCTGAGTGCCGCCGCGAAGCAGCATCTGCTGATTCGAAAAGAGGGCGGCAAAAGCGTCGCGAAGGTTCTGGGCAAAGAGGAGCGCATCGACGAGATTTCCAGGATGATCGCCGGCGAAGAGGGGATGAAAGAGGCGCGCACGCTGGCCGAAAATCTTCTGAAGGAGTTTTCCAAATGATCATCGATACCCACTGCCATCTCGACGATCCGAGATTCGACGAGGATCTCGACGCCGTGATCGCACGGGCGAAAGAGCATGGTGTCCGTGGATTTCTGATACCCGGCGCCGATCCCCGGACACTGGAGAAAGCGCGGAGGATCGCCCATACCTACGACGAGGTCTTCTATGCGGCGGGGGTGCACCCGTATGATATTGATGAATATGACGAAGCGCTTCTGACGGAGCATCTGCAGGATGAAAAATGCATCGCCGTGGGTGAATGCGGTCTGGACTACTACCGTCTGCCCGAAAACGAATCCCAGAAGCACGAGGAGATCGCGGAGCAGAAGAGGATTTTCGGGATGCAGATCGAGCTGGCCAAAAGGGTGGGCAAACCCCTGATCGTCCATATCCGTGACGCCAGTGCCGATTCGATGCAGATGCTGCTGGACCATGGAGCGGGTGAGGTAGGCGGCGTGCTTCACTGCTACAACGCCGACGAGCAGCTGCTGAAGATGGCCGATCACGGCTTCTATTTCGGCATCGGCGGGGTCGTCACCTTCAAAAACGCGAAGAAGCTGCCCCATGTATTGCCCAAAATACCAAAGGATCGGCTCGTCGTGGAGACCGACGCCCCCTATCTGACGCCCCACCCCTACCGGGGAAAGCGGAACGAACCGTGGTATACCGTTTTCATCGTCGAAAAAATCGCCGATATTTTAAAGATGCCCGCGACGGATGTCGAAATGTTGACGACGGAAAACGCCAAGCGGCTCTTTAAACCGTTTGCCACGTTGCAGATGGTATAATCTTCTACTTTTTACAATTTTCGGGGGTCTTCGTGAAAAAAGTCGTATCGTTTCTTCTTTTGACCGTCGGTCTGCTGCACGCTTCGTTGAGTACCATCGAAGAGCCGCACTACAATGACGAAACCAAAGTGCTCGAGACGCTCGACATCGACGCCTCCTTTCTCTACGATCCGATCTTCCGCCAGCTCAAAAACGACATGAACTCCCGCAAACGCAACCATTTTCTGCAGATGCTCAAAAGAGGCCGGATCTACATTCCGACACTGCAGAAGATGATCGACGAGAGCGGCATTCCCCAGGTTTTTCTCTATATGGCGATGGCGGAGTCTCACTTCGACGCCCACGCCCTCTCCCGGGCCAAGGCGGCGGGACTGTGGCAGTTCATCCCCCAGACCGCGAAACTCTACGGCCTCAAGATCGACCGTTACATCGACGAACGCAGGGATCCGGTGCGCTCCACGGAGGCGGCGATCAGATATCTCAAGGATCTCCACAACCGTTTCGGAAAGTGGTATCTCGCGGCATTCGCGTACAACTGCGGGGAGGGGCGGGTACTCCGTGCCATCAAAAAAGCGGGCAGTGACGATCTGCATGTATTGATGGACGAAAAGAGGCGCTATCTTCCCAGAGAGAGCCGAAACTACCTCCGAAAGATCGTCTCTCTCGCACTCGTCGCCAACAACGCAGAGCTCTGCTTCACCGAAGCCGAACTGAATCTTTTCAAGTACAAGGACGGTGATAGGCTGGTACGGGTCAAAGTCAGCGGCGGTGAGACGCTGGAGCATATCGCTTCGCAGATCGGCATGCGAAGCGCCGACCTCAAAACCCTCAATCCGCAGTTCAACTACGGTTTCACGCCGCCTGTCGAAGGTGCCTGCATCAACATCCCCCACAACAGACTCGCCGCCTTCAAAAAGGCCTACAGACCCGGAAAGCAGAAAAACATGTTTTTGGTCCATACCGTCAAAAAAGGGGAGAATCTCAGCAAGATCGCCCACCGTTACGGCATCTCCTACAGGATGATCCTCTCGTTCAACCATATGAAAAACTCGATCATACGTCCCAGGCAGGAGCTGATCATTCCGATTCCGAGGGGATCGCTGCACCACTATCGGGTGAAAAAAGGAGATTCGATCTACAAAATTGCCAAACGTTTCGGCGTAGAAGTGGCGACGATCAAAGCCCGCAACGACCTCAAAGACAACATCATCCACATAGGTGACAAACTTGTTATCCCGAACTGACATAATCAAATCGGCGATCTTTCTCGGTATAGGTGCCGGTCTCTTTCTGGGCGGCTGCAGTTCCCGTGGTACGCTGGGCTATCCCGTCGTGCACACGCCATCCAAACCCAGATCCTCCCAGGCGATCCACAGGGCGACGCTGCGTCCCTATACGATCAACGGCAAGACCTACCATCCCACGGTCGTGTCGGTAGGATGGAGGCAGGAGGGGATCGCCAGCTGGTACGGCCCCAATTTTCACGGCGGAAAGACCTCCAACGGCGAGATCTACAACATGTACGAGATGACGGCGGCCCACAAGACGCTCCCGATGAATACGATGGTGCGTGTCACCAACAGGCGCAACGGCAGATCGGTCGTCGTCCGTATCAACGACAGAGGTCCCTTCGTCAAAGGACGCATCGTCGATCTCTCCTACATCGCCGCCAAAAAGCTGGGCATCGACAAAACAGGGACAGCTCCTGTGGAACTGACGGTGCTGGGATTCGACAACATCATCGCCTCGATGGCAAAACGGACCGGTCATGCGGTCCGCAAGCAGGTGGTGCTCAGCGGTTTCGGTGTACAGGTCGGTGCTTTCAAACGGTACAGAGGCGCCGAGATCTATCGGGACCGGTACGACAATTTCGAGGGGCGCTATCATGCGAAAATCAGGAAGTTCATCGTCGACGGCGAGCCGCTCTACCGGGTGTGGCTGCTGGGCTTCAAGAGCGAAGAGGAAGCGAGAGATTTCATCAAAGCCTGGAACATTCCGGGTGCATTCATCATAAGGGGGTAACGTGAAGATAGAGAAACTGCGCCAGACGAAAGAGACGAAGATCCGTCTGCGCCTCGATGTCGAAGGTAACGGAAAATCGGAGATCTCCACCGGGGTGGGGTTTTTCGACCATATGCTCGAGAGTTTCGCCAAGCACGCGCAGTTCGATCTGACGGTCGAATGCGAGGGCGATATACACGTGGACGATCACCATACGGTCGAGGATGTTGGCATCGTGCTGGGACAGGCGCTGAGCGAGGCGATCTATCCCATCGAAAACGTCGAACGTTTCGGCAACAGTGTCGTCGTCATGGACGAAGCGGCCGTCGAGTGCGCTCTGGATCTGAGCAACCGTCCCTATCTCGTCTACGAGATCGATGTCACGGGCAAGGTGGGACGGTTCGATGTGGAGCTGGCCGAAGAGTTTTTCAAAGCCTTCGCCTTCAACAGCGGCCTGACGCTCCATCTCGTTCTTCAGCGGGGCAAAAACCGCCATCACATCATCGAAGCGGCTTTCAAGGCGTGTGCCGTGGCGCTGAGACGCGCACTGGCCCCCAACGCCAAAGCGGGTGTTCCCAGCACGAAGGGTGTTCTGTGATCCGACTGATCGTACTCGACGTCGATGGCTGCATGACCGACGGCAAGATCGTCTATACGGCCAACGGAGACGAACTGAAGGCTTTCAACGTCAAAGACGGTTTCGCCATCGTCAACTGGATACGTCTGGGACGGGAGGCCGCCATCATCACCGGCCGGCAGTCGAAGATCGTCGAGCGTCGGGCGAAAGAGCTTGGGATCCGACACTTCTACCAGCACGTCAAGGACAAACTGGCGATGCTTACGGAGCTCTGCGAGGAGCTGAAGATAGGTCTCAACGAAGTGGCGGTGATCGGAGACGATCTCAACGACTACCGGATGCTCAAAGCGTGCGGCATCTCCTTCGTTCCTGCCGACGCGGCGCACCATGTAGCCGCCATAGCCGACGTGGTACTGAGCAAAAACGGCGGTGACGGGGCGGTCCGAGAGATGATCGAGCTTCTGATCAGGCAGGAGGGACTGGAAGAGGAGTATCTGGCACTTTGGATCTGAACATCAGACACTTCATTTTTCTGCTCTTCGTACTCGCCTTTTCGGCGATATTCTTTCTCGAGCCCTATCACGTTTCACCGGTGGTTAAAAGAGGCATTCCCCAGGTCGCTTTCATCGATTTCGAAAGTTACGAAATCGAAAAGGACGGTGTCACGAGCCATCTGAAAGGGAAACGGGCCGAAAAGTTTCCCCGGATATTGCGCGTCGAAAGGGCACAGCTGGTCCATCTGGCCCCCCGGGGCGAGGAGTCGGTCCGTGCGGACGAGGCGATCTTCTTTCTCCAGGAGCGGATCGAACTGAAAAACAATGTCCATCTGGCCAAAAGCGACGGGTGGCGGCTCGATACCGACAGGCTCTATTACATCATAGGGAAAAAGCTCTATACGACGCGGGGATCGGATTTTACCATCACCTACGGAAAAAGTGTCGTCCATGGCAAAAATCTCTACTATTATCAAAAAAGTGGTAAAATCAGGGCCGAATCGATCGATGCGAAAATAGCGGAAGAGGATATGTGAATTGAAAAAATTTCTATGGTTTTTTCTGACGGCGGGAATCGTCTTCGCCGCGTCGGAACAGGTCGAAATCCTTTCGGACCGGTTCGAAGCGGACGATGTGACCCATATCGCGAAATTTCTCGGCCATGTCCGGATGAAAAAGGGTGCCGACGAGCTCAACGCCTCGAAAGTGGTGGTCTATTTCGACGAAAAACGCAAGCCGATCCGCTACGAGGCGATCGGGAACGCCTCCTTCGTGATCCACATGAAAGAGAAGGGCCAGTACTATACCGGCAAAGCGAACAGACTGGTCTACAGGCCAAAAACGCAGCTTTACGAACTCTACGGCAAGGTGGTTCTGAAAGAGCCGAAACTTAAAAGGACCGTGACGGGCGAGAAAGTGATCGTCGAAAAACTGAGCGGGCGGGCCAGTGTCGAAGGGAGCGGCGGCAGACCGGTCAAATTCATTTTCAGAGTGGAGGAACGCGATGGCGGCGAGAATCGTTGACGCCTCCTTCATCACCAGTGCCAGCCGTATCGAGGAGGCGCCGCCCGAAGGGATCGGAGAGGTGGTCTTTCTGGGACGAAGCAACGTGGGGAAGAGTTCGCTTCTGAACTCTCTGACCCATCGGAAAAATCTGGCCAAAAGCTCCTCGACGCCCGGCAAGACCCGGCTGATCAACTATTTCGAAACGGTCTACAAGGACGACGATACCCAGGAGAAGTACCGACTCCATTTCGTGGACCTGCCGGGTTTTGGGTACGCGAAAGTCTCCAAAAGCATGAAACACGAATGGCAGAGAAGCCTCAACGAATTCATCAAAAACCGCAGGACGATCCGTCTTTTCGTCCACCTGCGCGATGCCAGACACCCCCACGAGCCGATCGACGACGACGTCAGGGCCTATATCGAAAAATTCATAGGCCCCGACCAGTGCTATATCGAAGTCTTCACCAAGTCGGACAAGCTGAAGCAAAAAGAGATCGGGCAGATCCTTCGTGAACATCCGGGTGCGATCCTGATCTCAAATCTGAAAAAGCGTGGCATCGAAAAACTCGAACAGCTCATTTTCGATATCGTCATCAAGGGAGCGCCGTGTCCGTAATCTATGAAAAGCCCATCCTCACCGATATACCGGAGATGCAGGCCATCGTCAGAAAAGAGGTGGAGGAGGGCATCATTCTGCCCCGCTCCGACGACGAGCTGGCGACGAACATCCGCTCCTACATCCTGGCCAAAGAGGGAGCGACGGGAGAGATCATCGGCTATGTGGCGCTCCATATCCATTCGATGCGGCTGGGAGAGATACGCAGCCTCATCGTCAAAGAGGGACACCGGCACAGGAGGATCGGTACCCATCTCGTGGAAAAAGCGGTGGAGGAGGGGAGGTCGCTGCGGCTTGCGGAGGTGCTGGCGCTCACCTACATGGGCACCTTTTTCGAGCGGCTCGGTTTCGAAGAGATTCCCAAGGAGACGATCCCCGAACACAAGATCTGGGCGGATTGCATCAAATGCAAACATTTTCCCGTGTGCAACGAAATATCTCTGATCAAACGACTCTGACGACACTGCTGTCGCTGCTGGGGCTGCTGCTGCTCTATCCCTCGATGGCTGCGGTCTATCCTCTGCTGCCTCCGCTGCTGGGGATCGTCTACGTGAAGTGGCGTGAAGCCTTCTATCGTCAGGACTATCTGCGATTGGTGGTGTGGATGACCTACGCCGTCATCGTCGAATCGGTCTGGAGCCTTCCCCTTTACGGGGTCTGGACGGTGATGCTGGTGACCTTTACCGTCTTCGATCCGAAAATCACCTATCTGCTGCGTACGCCCGGATCGATCAATGTCGTCAGCGTCGTCGTGTTCGATCTGCTCTATCTTCTTTTTCTTTACGGATACGGCCATCTGACACATACGAAAGTGATTGAGACGGATCTGATCCTGCTCTACTATTTTCTCGTGGATATCGTCGGAGTGATACTGTTTTGAAGATCAAACTTCTGCTTACCTTTTTCGTCGTGGTCTGGGCGGTTCTGCTCATGCGGATCTACCAGCTGACGATCAAGTCGAACACCTACTACGAGACACTGGCGAAGCAGAATATCGTCAAAAAAGAGTGGATACTGCCCGTCAGGGGAGAGATCCTCGATCGGCACGGCAAGCCGCTGGCCATCAACAAGATCGGTTTCAAGATCCTCGTGGATGCCCATCTGAGTCCGAAAAGGCGGATGCCGGAGCTGAAAAAAGCGCTGAACGACATCAAAAGGGATTTCCCAGATATCAATACGACGAAACTGATCAGACGCTATCGGCGTATCGACTCTCCCTATCGGCACGATCCGATCGTCATCATCAAATTTCTTCCCTACGAGCGGGTCCTTCCACACTATACCGAGCTATCGAGAAAACCGCACATCACCATCGAGCCGACGACCAAGCGCTACTATCCCTACGGGGATATGACGGCCCATGTCATCGGATACGTCGGCAAGGCGAACGAGAGGGAGATGGCCCGCGACGAGATGGTCAAGCTGACGATGATCGCGGGAAAGAGCGGTCTGGAGAAGTACTACAACAGATTTCTAGAAGGTGAACCGGGATACAAGAAGGTGAAAGTGAGCGCCTTCAACGAACAGATCGAAGTGCTGGAGACGGTTCCGCCCAAAGAGGATACGGACATCACCCTCCATCTGGATATGGAGCTTCAGGCTTTCATATCGGAGATGTTCCGCCAGGAGAAGAAGACGGGTGCGGTCATCGTCATGCGCACCGACGGCGCCATCATCAGCGCAGGGAGCTATCCCGCCTACGATCCCAACGAATTCGTCAGCGGCATCAGCCGGGCAGAATGGAAACGGATCATCGAAAACCTGAACCACCCCTTCACCAACAAACTGATTCACGGCCTCTATCCTCCCGGGTCGGTCATCAAACCGGGTGTGGCCCTGGCACTCGTCGATTCGAAGAAGGTCTCCCCCTACACGACATTCTACTGCAACGGTGCCATCGAGCTGGGAAAGAGCGTCAAACACAAGTTCCGGTGCTGGAAGACCACGGGACACGAACAGACCGACATGATCAAGGGGATAAGGGAGAGCTGCGACGTCTACTTCTACAAAGGGAGTCTGCTCACGGGTATCAACAAGATCGCCGAAGAGCTCAGGAAGATGGGGCTCGGGAGAAAGACCGGCATCGACCTGCCCAACGAATTCATCGGCGTCGTGCCCGACAAGATGTGGAAAATGAACAAATATGGCCAGCCCTGGTACATGGGTGAGACACTCAACGCCGCCATCGGCCAGGGTTACATGCTCGTGACGCCGATGCAGATCGCCCGGTATACGGCCCTGCTGGCGACGGGAAAACTCCCCAGACCCTATCTCGCCGCTTCGCTCGCCGGCAGAAGAGTGAAACCCGAAAAGGAAGATGTCCTGACTCTGCGGGAGAAGAGAGCGCTTCCGATCATACGCCGCGCCATGTACGAAGTGTGCAATCACCCCAAGGGGACCGCCTACTGGGCGCTGAAAGGGACCAAAATCAAGATCGCCGGAAAGACGGGTACGGCACAGGTGATCGGCATACCCCAGGAGGAGAAGAAGCGGATGAAAGAGGATGAGCTGGCCTATTACCACCGCTCACACGCCTGGCTCACCACCTACGGCCCCTACAGACATCCGCAGTACGTCGTGACGATTCTCGTCGAGCACGGGGGACACGGCGGCTCGGCCGCAGGGCCGATGGTCAAGAAGATCTATAACTGGCTTGTGGAGCACAGGTATATCAAAACCCGATAGAGGGTTCGAACGGGTGCTTCAAATCATGCTGACCGAGGCCCGCATCCTCGACAATCAAAACTGCAAGGCGTGCTGCAGGAAGATCGCCATGACGATCAGAAGCATGACGCCGGCGGCTTTGGCGTAGAGTTTGTTGGCCGTGATGAAGACGAGCATGATCGTGACGCCGATCATCAGGAAGATGTCGAAGGAGCTGGCGGCGAGATCGATCGTCAGAGGCCGGGTCATGGCCGCCGATCCGAGGACGACGGAGGTGTTGGCCATGTTGGAGCCGATGATGTTGCCGATGCTCATGTCGGCTTTTCCTTTTCTGGCCGCCTGGATGCTGACCACCAGTTCGGGAAGGCTGGTGCCGAAAGCGATCAGCAACAGACCGATGAGCCATTCGCTGACGCCGAAGTTTCTGGCGATGTTGCCGGCGCTCTCGATCGTGTAGTCGGCCCCCACGACGACGAGCAGGAAGCCGACGGCCAGAAGTCCCAGAGATCTGGGCCAGCCGAAGGGCTCTTTCTTCAGCTCTTCGTCGATCTCTCCGATCTGCTGCTCCTGGCTGTTGGACTGGATCAGGAAGAGGAGGTAGGCGCCCATCATCGCGAAAAGCAGGAATCCGTCGATACGGGAGAGGGTACCGTCGAGGATCATCAGCGGAAAGATGATGACGGGAAAGAGCAGCCACGCGCTGTCTTTGAAAAAGAGATCCCGGTCCGGGGTGATCCTGGAAGCGACGAGAAAGACGAGACCCAACACCAAAGAGATGTTCATGATGTTCGAGCCCAGTACGTTGGCCACGGCCATGTCGCTCTGTCCTTTGAGGCTCGCGGCGATACTGGCCGCCATCTCAGGGAGGCTGGTGCCCAGCGCGACCAGTGTCGCACCGATGATGAATTCGCTGATGTCGTAGTGCAGGGCGATCCGTTCCGACTCTCTGATGATGAAATCGGCCCCCCAGATCAGTGCGCCCATGCTGACGATAAAGACGATGAAATCCATGGACTACGGCTCTTTCGTTTCGTTTCTGACGATGAGACTCTCGGGCAGGCCGAAACGGCGGATGATCTCCTCCTCTTTCTTGCGCATCTGGCCACTGTCGGTTTCGTGATCGTAACCGAGCAGATGCAGTAGGCCGTGGATGAAGAGGAGGGCGATCTCGTCGTCGAGGGAATTGTGGTATTCGCTCGCCTTGTTTTTCGCGTATTCGACGCTGATGACGATCTCACCCAGCGGTGCGAAGGGAACTTTTTCGAGGGGAAAACTCAATACGTCCGTCGGTGCGTCGACACCCCGGTGCTCGCGGTTCATTTCGCGTATCGTCGCGTTGTCGGTGAAGATGAGCTCGATGTCGCGGTCGGTCAGTTCCGATGCGATCGTTTCGAGCAGATTGACGTTGGGCCGGTAGTCCGTTTCGTTGTTTATCTCTATCATGGTGGTGATTTTATCCAAAAACGTCTGAAAAGGTCTTGGCTCTTTTGGAGATTGAAAGTCTATTCTGTGTAAAATCCGAAAAGTCTATTATCACGGAATACGGAGCGGGAATGAAAAAAGCGGTGGTGATTTTGAGCGGGGGTATGGATTCGACGACGGCGGCCTATATCGCGAAGGCGGAGGGTTACGAAATCGTCGCACTCCATTTCGACTACCGGCAGCGTACCCAGGAGAGGGAGCGCAGGGCCTTCGAAGCGATCTGCGAAGCGCTGCCGGCTTCGGAGAAATATGTCATCGATCTCCCCTTTTTCGAGCAGATCGGCGCTTCGGCATTGACGGACAGAAGTATCGAAGTGCCCACCGGAGGAATCGAAGAGGGGGTGCCGGTCACCTACGTGCCCTTTCGAAACGGGATCTTCCTGAGTATCGCCGCGGCGGTCGCCGAAAAGGAGGGGGCCGAAGCGCTCTTCATCGGTGTCGTGGAGGAAGACAGCAGCGGATATCCCGACTGCCGCGAAACTTTCATCGAAGCGATGCAAAGGGCGATCAATCTGGGAACGAAAGAGGAGACGCATATCGAAATCAGGATGCCCCTGGTACATCTGAAAAAGGAGGATATCGTCAAAAAAGCCCTGGAATACAACGTCCCGCTGGAGCTGACATGGAGCTGCTACCAGAACGAGGAGGAGGCGTGCGGCGTCTGCGACAGCTGCCGTCTGCGGCTCAAAGGCTTCGAAAAGGCGGGCATCGAGGACAGAATCCCCTACAAAAAAGAGCGCTGATGCCCGCCGAAGAAGCCGATCTGAGTCCAGAAAACATCGAAAGGCTCCACCGGAAAATCCAGTCGCAACAAGACGACATCTATGCGTTCCTGATGCGGGAGTACCCAGACATCGCGGTGGAGGAGCGCCTGAAATATCTGGCCACGATCCTCAACGACTTTTTCGATGACTA
>NZ_JAOZOZ010000064.1 GCF_029933015.1 Hydrogenimonas sp.
GGAGAGAGGGGAAGATACCTGCGGGGTTTCGGTGCCGTTCGAGCTGTTTTCGGGGGTTTTCGGCGAGGGGTTTTTCAGTTCCCATCCCCGTTTTTCCATGTCGTCCAGAGTCTCTTTGGGATTTTTGTTTTCGTGAAAGTTGTGGGGAACGGGAATGATGAAGTAGGACATATGGTTGACGCTTTTGGTGCTTTTGTATTTGAAAACACCGGGTTTCTGCCGGCCGATCATGTTCAGAATCTTCTGTCGGTCCATGTTTCTCTCGGTTTTCTGCCCTGTCATCTGCTATTCCTTTGGGGTGGGTGTATGTTTCGTCACGATCGCCTCGAAGGCGGTGCCGTCCACGCTCTCTTTTTCGCGGAGAGCTTTCGCCAGCGCTTCGATGGCGTGCCAGTGGGTCTGGACGAGTTCGGCGGCGGTGGCGCGGGCATCGTCGAGCCATCGGCGGATGTCGGCTTCCACGGTTTGTGAGAAGAGCTCGGTTTTTTTCAGGCTCTGGAGGCTCAGGGGGCCTGTGCGCTCGCCCATGCCCAGCTCCGTGACGGCATGGTGGGCGAGGGCGG
Source organism: Hydrogenimonas sp. (assembly GCF_029933015.1). Taxonomy (GTDB): domain Bacteria; phylum Campylobacterota; class Campylobacteria; order Campylobacterales; family Hydrogenimonadaceae; genus Hydrogenimonas. The sequence continues at coordinate 564 of NZ_JAOZOZ010000064.1, forward strand.
TGGCCTGCGCCAGGTCGGAGGCGGCGCCGCTGTCGATGCCCTCTTCGCCGTAGGCGCGTATCTGGGCTTCGCGCCCTGCGAGGGCGACGGCCATGCGGTGGCGGATTTCGCGGCGGGTCATGTTTTTGAGCCGTTTTTCACGGTCGTACGAGACGAAGCCCAGGGCGTTGGCCCGGGGGGCGACGGTGACCTGCTCGATGCGCTGCTTAGGCAGCAGTATGTGGGAGACCACGGCGTGGCCAGCTTCGTGGACGGCCGTGGAGGCGAGCAGGGCGTCGACCGATTCGCAGGAGAGGCGGGAGCCGTATTTGACGGTGTTGATCTGCTCCACGAGGATCTCTTCGGTGAGTTTGTCGAGGCCGTGGCGAAAGAGGTAGAGGGCGCTTTCGCGGGCCACTTTCTGCAGGTCGGCGCCGGACATGCCGGCGGTGTAGGTGAGCAGCCGCTCCATGTCGAAGGGGCCTTCGGAGGGTTTTTCGAGGATCTTTTTCAGAAACCAGCGGCGCGCTTCGCGGTCGAGCCGGTCGATCTCGATGTGAAGGTCGATGCGTCCGGAGCGGAGGATGGCCGGATCGATCTTTTCGATGAAGTTGGTAGCGGAGATGATGAAGATGCGGTTTTGGGGTGAGTCGGAAAATCCGCTCAGTTCGCTCAGGAACTGGTTGATGACGATGTCGCGGGGGCTGCCGTCGCGGCGGCCGAAGGCGTCGATTTCGTCGATGAAGACGATGGCCGGGGCGTAGTCGCGGGCGCGGCGGAAGACCTGTTTCATCCGGTCGATGTCGAGCATTTCGGTGCCGGTGGTTTCGATGAAGGGGAGGTCGGCTTCGTTGGCGAACGCTTTGGCGAGCATGGTTTTTCCGGTGCCGGGCGGGCCGTAGAGGAGCATGCCGCGGGGCGTGCGGACACCGAAGTTTTTCAGAGGTTCCGGGGATCTGAGCAGCCGCACGATCTCTTCGAGCCGGGTTTTGGCGGCGGTGTGGCCGGCGATGTCGCGGAAATTTATGTCGGGGATGTCGAAAACGAGCCCCGCGTCGCTTCCGTAATCGGCCGCGCGGTCGAGCTTTTTGCGCTGCAGGTTTTCCAGCGTGAGAGTGAGGGTGTGTGCTTCGGTTTCGCAGCGGATGGTGTGGCTGTAGGTTTCGTTGCGCCGGAAGAGGGTGCGCAGGAGCCGGTTTCGCTCCGTCGGGGTGCGATCGAGCAGGTCGCTTCGGAGGGTGCGGGCCGCGTTTTCGTCGACGCGAAAGAGGATCTTTTCGGGTGTGGTGTCGCTGCGCCGGATCCAGTCGGTGACGATGTCGAAGAGGTGCTGGGGGGCTTGGGATTTGAGGCGACGCGGGTCGGCGTGGGGCGAAAAGGAGAGGATGACCGCCGCATGGAGCAGCTCGGGGTCTTTCAGCTCCACTTCGATGCCGAAAGTCTCGACGAAACGCTCTTTTACCGCCTCGAGGCTCTGCCCGAGGATGGCGGCGAGGGCCCCGTAGGGGAGCTTTCTGAAAAGCACCAGCTTCCCCTGGGAGAGGCGGGAGAGGAGTTCGGCGGGGATCGCTTTGGTTCGGTTTCCTCTGACGGTTTTCTCTTCGCGCCCGACCGCTTCGAGGAGGGTGTTGGCCGCTCCGACGGGGTCGTGTTTGAGCGCATCGAGAAATTCCGGCGAGTTGTAGAGTTCGCTGCCCAGATTGGAGGTGAAGACCAGCACCGTCTCTCTGAAGTCGACCGTTTCGCCCGTGTAGCCGTCGATCGCTTCGCCGGAGCCGAGCAGCTGGAGGAAGTTTTGCAGGACGCCGGGATGGGCCTTTTCGATCTCGTCGAAGACGATGACGGAGCGGGGGTGCTTTTTGACGAAAGAGGTGAGGCGCCCCTCTTTCGCGTCGGTGTAGCCTTCGGTGAGGCCGAAGAGGCCGAAGCCTTCGTTTTCGCTGGTGTACTGGGTCATGTCGAAAAAGCGGTAGTGCCCATACCCTTCCAGATTTTCGGAGAGGAGGCGTGCGAGCATGGTTTTTCCGGTGGCGGGAGGGCCCAGGAAAAAGAAGATGGCGCGGGGCGTGTCGCGGGGAGGGTTGTAGAAGATTTCGGCGATCTTGTCGCATACCGCTTCGATGGCGTCGTCCTGTCCGAAGATCTTCTCTTTCAGGGAGTTTTCGAGGGTGGCGACGGTATGGCGGAAGGCCGCGATCTTTTCGTTTTTCGCATCTGCCGAAACGGCGACCGCTTTGGGGCGGGGAGTGGGCTTCTTTTCTTTCAAAAAGCTTATTTCGCTGTCGAGGGTCACGCTGTGTATTTTCATGTAGCGCACGAATCTTTTGACCTCGTTGTCGAAAGGGAGGCGCGGATGCTCTTTCGCGGTGCGGAGGGCTTTGGGGGTCAGTACCGGATCCACCGGGCCGGAGGCGGGGGTGATTTCCAGATAGTCATGGATAAGCTCGTCGAGCTCCCCTTCGAACCGGAAATTTTCCACCGCTTTTTTGAGGTGTTCTATGGTGATGGTGTCCGCTTCGTCGCGTAACGCGAACCATTTGGCGCCCAGGAGTAGATTTCGCACGGATCAGATACCCTCCTCGTTTTCGTTCAATTCGAAAGCTTTTTGGAACATTCCCATGAAGAGTCTGCTGAAGGCGTCGACGAAGGGGTCGGGTGGAACTTCGCCGGTCTCCATGACCCGGCGTATCGCTTCGCCGTCGGCGGTGCCCTCTTCTGTCATGTAGTCGAAGATGCGCCCGAACTGCGCCGATGTCATGGGGGCGTCTTCCAGAGGGATTTCGACGCTCAGACGAAGGCTGTCGATCACGGGGCGGTATTCCCAGCTTCCGAAATCCTTGAGGTAGTTGAGCGTGAGCGTGTAACGAAAGATTTCGCTGAGATGGGGACTGTCTTTGAAAATGATCGTTTCGTTCTCTTCGTCGAGAAGGTACATTCTCCACAGGAAAAGCTTTCCTTCGTAGCGTGTGTAAATGGTGTGGGAGTAGGTATGGTCCCCTTTTTTCGTGTGGAAAGAGATTTCTCTCTCCGATTCATCCTCGGCGGTCGGAGAGGTCTGGTCGAATTCGACGTCTTTCTCTTTCAGCCATTGGGTGATCTGTTCCAGTGAGACGGCCATGAGAGCTCCTTTTTTTGAATGTGAGATGGGTTGTGTATCGTTATGCTCCGAAAAGCCCGGCGACCACGCCGAAAAACTCCGCCGTCAGCACGACGAGCTCGGCCGATTTTTTGTAGTTTTCGACCTGGGGTGCCAGTTTGGAGAGGGTGGGGACCTCCGCGTCCTCCTCGGGAGGGCGCTCCTGCGCGATTTTTTTGGTGTGGCGTTCTATGGTGTCGAGGACGGTCTGAATCTTTTCATGCTCGCTCCGATAATCGGAGGGCAGAGAGATATAGAGGCTCTCCCGGGCTCTCGTGAAGAGGACGTAGACTTTTCTGAAAAGAATCTCCTCTTCATATTTCACGGCGGTTTCGAGAAACTTGTCAAAATCGTGCAGGACGATATGCTGGGCTTCGAGTCCTTTGATGGACTGAAACGTCATGGCCCGTATATGGTGCCATCCTCTCTTTTTCATGTAGTCGTTCATCTGCCCGGCCATCTTTGTGTGCTGGGTGAGCACCACCACGTCATCTTTTTCATCGAACCGGTCGAGGAGTTCGTTCAGGTGGGTGAACTCTTCGTAGTCGTCCACGACGATTCTGCCATCTTCGAGGATGAAGCGGATGTCGCTGAGAAAGGAGTCTTTGAGATAGTACGACTTTCTGTAGTAGGCGTTGAGCTTCGTGTCGTGCGAGAGGATGTCGAAGGCGCAGCGTGATATGTTCGACGGCGTCCGGTAGACGTTTTTGAGGTTTTTCACCCGTCCTTTCATCGAGATTTTCTCGAAATCGGGGTGGTGGAAGACATCGGCGATCGACTCCATGGAGTAGGAGTAGAACTTCTGGGCTTCGTCGATAAAGAAGATGCAGTCGCGGATCTCTTCGTAGATGACGCGCAGAATGTTGGGCGGCATATCCTGGGTTTCGTCGCAGAGGAAGAGGTCGATGGGCTTTTTTCGCAGGCGGGCGGAGAATTTTTGGCGGAATTCATGGGTCGCTTCCGGGGTTTTGAGCTTTTCGAAGACTTCGCTCAGGTTTTTGCGGTCGTGTATGCCCGCTTTTTCGTAGTCGAAATCGATGCGGCGAAGCAGCTCGAAAAGCGAAAGCACCGCCACGTTCTTTTTGAAATCTTCGTGTTCGAAGATCGATTCGATGTTGTTTTTCAGGCGTTTGTTGAAACAGAGGATCAGGAATTTTTCGTCTTCGTCCCGTTTGAGGCGGTTGGCCACGAAGTTTGTGAGGATGATGGTCTTGCCGGTGCCGGCCACACCCCGGATGATGCGGAAACCTCCCGTGTAGCCGTTGAGGATGCTGAGCTGTTTGTGGTCGAAAAAGAGGATCTCGTCTTTGGTGATGATGGGGAGTACCCGGTCTTTCTGTTTTTCGAGGGTTTTTTTGTCCACGACGATGGATGCGATGGCGAGAAACTCCTTTTTGTTGGGGAGGATGGTGCGTGTGGCGTTGAAAAATCGGCTGAAGCGCTCCCTGTCGGTGATGTCCTCTTTGAAAAAGGTGTGGTGGGCGTAGTGGGCGAAGCTGGGGTTTTTCTCGAAAAAAGCTTTGCCTTCGGCGGCCGGGATCCGGGGGAAAACCACCCGGTACTCCACGTTGACGGGTATTTTTCCCAGTGTGTCTTCGATGTGGCCCAGGAGGATGTTTTTGTAGCGGTGGACCTGCTCGAAGGGGTTGTTTTCGCTGTCGAGATGTTCCAGCGATGCCCAGTTTTTCACCTCGATGGCGAAGACGCCCAGCGAGGGATGAAGCAGGGTCAGGTCGATCTCGACCGTCGAGGTGCCGTTGGCCAGTTTGGCCTTTGGGACCAGAAAGTAGTTCTCATCTTCCGAGTCGGACGAGCTTTTGAGCAGGCGGGTAATCGACTCGAGGACCTCTCTTTCGCCTCTGTCCCCCTGTGTCACCCGTGAAAAAAAGTTGAAAAGGGATTGTCGCATTTAAAAACCTATTTCGTTTTCATCATAAAAAAAGATTTTAAATTTTCAACTCTTTGAAAACCATAAAAAAGCGGATGAAAAAACGAAAATTGCCGCATGTTATCTGAAAACGACACATCCTGTCGCGCACCGGTGTCATCATACGGGTGATGGGCTTCGAAAGAGGCCTGAAAAAAAAGAAAAAGGATGAAACATGAAGAAGTTCGTAACGGTAACGGTTCTGGGTATGATGGCGCTGGGTATGGCTGCGGGTGCGGCCGATTTCGAGTACAACACCTGGCTGAAAGAGGCGTGCAAGGTGCACACTCCGGTGCAGAAGCCCGAAGACGACTACGAGCACTACTACGAGACGCACAACGCGCTGGTGGGGTACGACGACAAAATGCCCTCACCCTCGGACGTGCACGAGGTCAAAAGCGTCGACGGCGTGCACGAGAGAGTGACCTGGCACGGCAAAAAAGATCTCTACACCATCACCCCCTCGATCCACTATCGGGACGGGGAGGCGCGGTAGGCGGTGTCAGCGGCTCGGTTTGGCCGTCAGCCGGTTCAGATAGGCGCCCAGTTCGCGGATGAGCCGGGCGCGCATCGGTTCGGGCGAGAGGATTTCGATGTGGGGGAGCCACGCTTTGATGAGATTGTCGATGTCCTCTTCGTGGCTCACTTCGAAGGTTGCGACGAGAGAGCCGTCCGGGGACTCCTCGACGATGCGCTGTGTGGAGAGGTGCTTTTTGCGCCGGAAGTAGTCGGCGATGGGGGCGGCGATGCGGACCTCGACCGTGAAGCAGTTGCCGTCCTGGAACCAGGCGGAGTGGACGTGCTCGAGGACGGCGGCGATGTCCGGCGCGTCGTAGGTCTGCTGTCTGAGTCTGGGCGAGAGGATCGCGGAGGCCTGGTAGGTGCGGATCTTTCCCGTTTCGGTGTCTCTGGCGAAGAGGTACCAGAGTCCGTCGAAAGAGGCGATGCGGTAGGGCTCGACGGTGTGCTCCCTGCCCCTGTAGTCGAAGGTGACGAGGCGGGATTTGGCGATGGCCTCTTCGAGCAGGTTGGCGGTGGGGGAGTTCATGTCGAAAGGTTCGTAGAGCTCGGGTTTGATGTAGTAGGGGCTGTCGAGGCCGGGGACGACGAGTTTGGAGACGATGGTGTCGACGGCCTTTTTGACGGTCTCTCCGATGGTTGCGACCTGGGAGAGGCCCAGCATCACCAGCAGCATCTCTTCGGTGTCGAGGACCGATTTGTCGAGGCCGAACCCTTCGATGAAACGGTAGCGGCCGAGGGAGTCCTTTTCGATGGGAAAAACGTGGAGGCGTTCGCTGAAATCGCGCTGGATGGTACGCAGGCTGACGTCGAACTCATCGGCGAGCTCTTCGGCGGTGGGGCGTTCGTCGTGGGCGAGTTTGTGAAGGATGATGGCGAGGCGCTGGCTCAGTTTGTCGTGGTCCCGAAGTCTGGACATGGGCGATCCTGGATGGAAAAATCGGAAAAATTCGGGGAAGATTATACCATTTTCCCGGCTGTGCGACACAACCTGTCGCGCCGAAAGCCCATCATGCCCCAAACGAAAGAAAGGAGTGACGATGGCGGGATTTATCGTGGAGAAAAGAGGCGTAGAAAAGCCCGTGGTGCCGGCCGATTTTACCCATGCGCTCTGTACGGGGGAGACCGGAAGCGGCAAGACCAGCGGATTCATGCTGCCCAACATCGAAGAGAGGATCGTGCGAGGGCACGGCATTTTCGCCGTCGATTTCAAGGGCAATCTGCACGCCCAGATCAAATCGCTGGCCCAAAAGCACGGGCGGCTGCGGGATGTGGTGGAGATAGGGACGCCCTGGGGGGAGGGCGTCAACCTGCTGGAGGGTACGAACCGCACCCTCTTTTCACGGATGCTCGACGGCATCGTCAACGAGGAGAAGAGAGATTTCTGGCACGCTTCGGCCGTGGCGCTGGGGCTGCACGTGTACGACATACTGACGGCGATGGAGGATGTGGCCGAGATATTCGCGGAGGCCGGCGTGGAGGGGGTGGAGCCGCCCTACAGGCTCGATCTGCCGAATATGGGGAGGATCCTGCAGCAGGCATCTTCCCTGGAGGGTTTTCTGCGGCGCTGCCGTCTCTTTCTGCAGGAGGAGTGTTACGAGGTCGTGACGAAGCTGCCGCCTTTCGCGCGGGGGGCTTTCCGCCAGGCCAGAGAGGGTGCGGAGGAGCATCTGGAGTTTATACGGAGTTTCGTCAAGGATATCGACGAAAGCTCGCCCGCGGCGGGTTCTGGCGGGGTGCTTTTCAGCCTGCGGCAGCTGGTGCAGGCGATGAGCGACGGTGCCGTTTCCGGAAGCGGCGATCTGATGGAGTATCTGGAGGATGGAAAGATCGTGGTGATACGCAGCGACGCTTTCAGCGACATGCTGACGCGGGTTTTTATGCAGATGCTCTTTACCCGGCTGAGCCGGCGTCTGAGCCACACGCCCGTGACCCTCTTCGTCGACGAATTCCAGCGCGTCGTGGGGAGCGACAACCTGCCCCATGTGGATGTCTTTCGGGAGAAGCGGGTGGAGCTGATCGCCGCGGTGCAGAATATCCGGCAGCTGGAAAACCGGGTGGGGGAGAGGGTGTGCGACGAGTTTCTGGGCAATATCCTCCACCGGTACGAGTTCGCCAACCATCTGGAGAACGATCTGGAGCGTTTCGAATACCGCGTGGGGCGGACCGTGAAGCTCGCCAAACCGGTTTTTCTGACGGAGTACGAGCTGGACGCCGCCCAGTACGCGTGGCAGAAGATCTGGGACAGAAACGTGGAGCTGCCGGGAAAATGGGTCTATCTGCAGGCCGACCGCAGCCGGCGCTGCTTCGTGAAAAACATGGAGAGCGGAGAGGTGCGGCCCCACTTTTTCGTGGAGATGCGTTACAGAGTGGCGGCGGAAGAGAAGCGTGAAGAGCATGGGGAGAAGGTGAAAGAGAGGCAGGAGAGAGAAGAGAAGATATTTTTCGATTAATCGGTATAATCTGCTTTATGGAAACCATACGAATCATCAACACCGGCGGAACTTTCAACAAACGGTACGACCCGGTCGCGGGCGAGCTTTTCGTGC
>NZ_JAOZOZ010000065.1:0-3507 GCF_029933015.1 Hydrogenimonas sp.
CGGTCGCTGTAGTGGTGGTTGACGATGCCGTAGGCGCGGTAGCGCTCGTCGGTTTTGTCCCCCTCTTTTTCGCCGTAGTAGGCGTCCGCCTTGAAATGCATATCCGTCTTTTCACTGTACTGGTAGTCGTTGCCGTAGAGACCGCTGAAGGTCTGGCTGTCGGAATTGCCCGACGTCCCCAGGTATCCCACCTCGATATGCTGTTTGAAATCACCCACTTCCATATCCGCCGCGAACAGCGCTCCCGCCATCATTACGGCCACCGCCACTTTTTTCATCATTCGTTGACTCCTTTTTATTTTTTATTAAAATGCGTGATTTTAACACACCAATGATGAATCGATCGTGAATCGCGCGATTATGGTAAAATTCGGAAAAATTATCTATTGGGAATTGTATGGGCAAAAAACTTCACGTCGTTTCTCTGGGATGTACGAAAAATCTCGTCGATACCGAAGTGATGCTGGGCAGACTTTCGAATTTCGAAATGACCGACGCACCGGAAGAGGCGGACCTGATCATCGTCAACACATGCGGCTTCATCGACGCGGCCAAAGAGGAGAGCATCAACACGGTGCTGAGTCTTCACGAAGCCCGCAGGAAGGATTCCCTGCTGGTGATGGCCGGATGCCTGAGCGAACGCTACAAGGAGGAGCTCAAAAAGGAGATGCCGGAAGTGGACATCTTCACGGGTGTGGGCGACTACGACAGAATCGACGAGCTCATCGCCAAAAAGGAGAGCCGCTTCACGCCCCACGTCTTCCTGGTCAACGAAGAGCACGCGCGGGTCATCACGGGCTCCAGGGCGCACGCCTACGTCAAACTGGCCGAAGGGTGCAACCAGACCTGCAGCTTCTGCGCCATTCCCGGTTTCAAAGGGAAACTGCACTCCAGAACGCTCGAGAGTGTCGTCAAAGAGGTGAAGAGACTGGTGGCCGATGGATTCTACGACTTCAGCTTCATCTCCCAGGACTCCAGCAGCTATCTGCGGGATATGGGTATCAACGACGGCCTCGTCAGCCTGATCGACGCCATCGAAAAGATCGAAGGGGTCAGAAGCGCGCGCATTCTCTACCTCTACCCCAGCACCACCTCCTCGGCCCTGATCGATAGGATCGCCGGATCGAAAATCTTTCAGAACTACTTCGACATGCCGATCCAGCATATCGATCCCCGCATCCTCAAAACGATGAAACGGGGCATCGGCAGCGAAAAGATCAAAACGCTGCTGCAGCGGATGAGAGAGGTTCCGGAGAGTTTCGTCCGCACCAGCGTCATCGTCGGATTTCCGACGGAGACGGAAGAGGAGTTCGAAGAGCTCTGCGACTTCATCGAAAATTTCGGTTTCGACAGGGTCAATATCTTCGAATACTCCGACGAGGAGGGGACGGCCGCCTACGATCTGGAGCCGAAAATCGATCCCGAAACGATCCGCCGGCGGGCCGAAAAGCTGGGAGAGATCGTCGAAAGGACGACGGAGGCCTCTTTGGAGAGGATGGTCGGAAAAACGGTCGATGCGATCGTCGAAGGCCCCAGCGATGAGCACGAGTTTCTTCTGGCCGCCAGACCTCTTCTGTGGGCACCCGAAATCGACGGCGAAGTCCTCGTCAACGACAGCGACATCGACGACATCGTCTATGGAAAACTTTACCGTCTCGAAATCACCGAACGTGTCGGAAACCAGCTTCTCGGACGCATCACGGCCGATGCTTGAGCCCGAAGCGCTCCGGCAGCTGAAGCGAAAGAGAAACCTTCTCGCCTTTTCGGCGGGAGTCGACTCGACGGCACTCTATCACCTTCTAAAAGAGAAAAAGGTCCCCTTCGACATCGCGCTGGTCAACTACAAAACCCGTCCCCAAAGCGACGAAGAGGCCCGATACGCCGAAGAGCTGGCCCAAAGAGACGGAAAAAAGATCTTTATCCTCACCCGTCCGCTCGATCCGGGCGAAAAAGCCTTCGAGGCGCGTGCTCGAAAAATCCGCTACGATTTTTTCAACGAAATCGTCACGAAAGAGGGCTACGACAATCTCGTCACCGCCCACCAGCTCGACGACATGCTCGAATGGAGCCTGATGCAGCTCTGCCGCGGCTGCGGAACCGCCGAATTCGTCGGCATGCAGCCTGTGGAAGAGCGCAAGAGCTACACTCTCGTGCGTCCACTGCTTTTCACACCCAGAGCGAAACTTCTCGAATATCTCGAAACGAACGGCATCCGCTATTTCATCGACAGATCCAACCTGGACGAATCCTACAGACGCAACCTCTTCAGGCACAAGGCCGCCGCTTTTTTGATGCAGGAGTGTCCCGAAGGCATAGCCCGAAGCTTCCGGTACATGCTCGAAGACAAAAAAACGCTACTCGCCGGTATGAAAATTCTCTTCCGGGAGAAAGAGATGGTCGTTTTCGAACGTCCGGTGAAGGATGCCGCCACGATTCGTCAGATCGACCGTTTTCTGAAAAAACAGGGCTATCTGCTGAGCGCGGCGCAGAAAGAGGAGATTCTTAAAAGCGGTTCCGTCGTCGTGGGAGGCCGATGGGTCGTGGAGATCGGCAGCCGGCTCGTATGGATCGCACCCTATGTCGAAACCGACACGGCGATGCCCAAAAGTTTCAAAGAGGTGTGCAGAAAGGCGCGTATCCCGAAAAAGATACGGCCCTACCTCTTTATGACAAGCGGCCTCGAGAGATTGCTCTCCTCGCCGGCCCTTTTTTCTTCGTAGACCCGGATATGGAAGATCCCCTCGATCTCGTCTCCGCCGTGCGCCCGAAAGGCGATGGGAAAATCGGCCTGGATCACGAAGGGAACGGAGGGGAAGGCGTCGATGAAGTTGTAGAAGTTTTCGGGTGACTTCATCTTCGTCATGACGCTGAATTCGTAGATCTTGAAATATCTGTCGGTCGCATTGCTCTCCACCGGTGTCAACTCGACCTTTTTGAAGTAGCGCTTCGCTTTGGCCAGAAACGCTTTTTCGTTCCATGGGTTTTCGAACGCTTCGATGATCTTTCTCTTGTCGGACTGGAGGGTCTTGAGCCTGTCGAAAATCGTGTCGTGCTCATCCTTGGCCGCCAGATAGTTCGCCTTCTCTTCCACATACTTTTTGTTGACACTCTTGTAGGATTTCACCGTCGGGATCACGAGTACGAAGATGAGAACGAAGAGAATGAGCAGATAGAAAAGGATCCATCCAAGCAGACGGATCAGTCGGATCTCCTTGAGGCTCATTCCTCCACCTCGTCTCCGGCTTCTATGCTTCCCTCGTTGACCGACACGAAGCGCCACCATCCGTTCTCCAGAGGATAGAAGGTCGTCACGTTACGCTGGAAAACCGACTTCAGGGGTGCGAGCAGCAGATAGTTGTAGACATCTTTCGACGGGGTCACACCATAGAGGACGAGTCCGTTCTTGTCGAGGATCGCCTTGGTCAGCGTGATCTGGTCGGGTACGAGATCGAAGAGGTTCTGGATACTCTCTTTGAGCAACGCGTTGTTGGTCTGGATCGTTTCGTA
>NZ_JAOZOZ010000065.1:3607-8627 GCF_029933015.1 Hydrogenimonas sp.
AGATCGTCCATGTCGAAAATCGTCACCTTCTCCACGAAAGCGTGGGAGTAGCGGTCGTCGTGATAGAACTTCGCGATCGCGTCTTTCATCTCTTCGAAGAGATTGAGGTTGTACTCCAAAAGCTCCAGCGCCGATTCGTCTTCGAGCCCAGAGACCTTTTCATCCACATCCTCCTTGAACTCTCCCAGGATATCGACGTCACTGATCGGTTCGACATCCTCGTCCTCTCCCAGCAGATCCAGGTCGAAGGCCAGTCCTTCCTCCTCTTCCGCTTTCTCCTCGTAGATTTCGTTTTCCACCTTTCCCTCGGAGATGACCAGCACATCGGCATACCAGAGCTTCTCTTCGGAAAATACCGCCAGAAAAGCGACACCTTTTTGATGAAGAATGAACAGCCCCGGATCCTTCTCGAAAAGGGATTTGCTCCGCTGATAGAGAAGTACGAAGGGGGAGAAGAGAAGATCGAATTCGATCTCCTTGAATTTCTGTTCGAACCACTTCATCTCGACGAGGGAGGTGTAGGCGAGCCACTTGTCGTCGACGCACAGAGAGTGGACCAGCGAGGGATCGACCCCGAACCTCTCAAAGGTCGATTTGTTGCAAAACGGCAGCGCGCCCTGATTGATCGTATCGAGCATCGCCGCCACGTAGGTCTTCGGATAGGTCCGGCGGATCTCCCGGTACCATTCGATCAGATCGGATCTCTTTTCGGCAGGGAAGGAGCGGCGCTTCTGTACATCGATTTCGCCCCCTTCGATATAACCGAACGCAGCCTCTATTCTGTCCTCGTTCAGATAGAAAAGGAGGGCCGTTTTCGGCCAGAAATAGCGCTGCAGTTTCCCCACACTCTGCCTTTTATGGATCTAAGTCCCAATATCTTAAACTATTTTTGCTTAAACAACGACGTATAAAGAGATTTGAATTTGTTGTAGATATTTCGGGCCCTCTCCACGAGCTCGTCGTCCGCCAGAGGCGTCGCATCCATTTTTTCAAAGCGATCCATCATCACTTCGCACATCATTTTGACACGGATTCTGTCCGCTTCGCCGATGGGAGAACGGTTCGCGATCTCTTCGATTTTGTTCAAAAAGGCGGTACCCTCGCGGATGTAGTCCAGATACCTCTCCGCCACTTCCGTCTGGGTCATGACGGTAAGCGCCATCCGGTTGTAGCGATCCAGTTCGTAGGCCTCTTTGGCCAGTTGGTACGCTTCGTCGTATTCCCCCATGAAGTAGTACCATTTCGCCTCGAAGGCTTTCTGGTAGGAGGGGTTGGTCCAGGCGAAGATCGCCATCCCTCCCAGCAGCAGAAGGGCGAACAGGGCGTAGACAATCCTACTCGACTGCATGTTCAAGCATCCTTTCGCGGATCAGCTCCTTCGCGGCCTCTCTCTCCATGCCGGAGAGATCGATCGGTTCGGAAGCGTAGTACTCTATTGTACCGAAGGGTTTCGGAATCACGAAACGATCCCAGCTTCCGGCCTGCCAGTAACGGGAGGGACGGCAGTTGAGTATGACGATGGGGATACCCGCTTTCTGGGCGATGACGACGGCACCGTCGGAAACGGAGTGGCGGGGACCTTTGGGCCCGTCAGGAGTGATACCGATACTCTCACCCGCTTTCACCTTTTTCAAAGCGGCGATGAGCGCTTTCGCCGCGCCTTTGCGGCTGGATCCGCGAACGGTCTTCAGACCGAAGGGGGCGATAACGCGTGTGATGATCTCCCCGTCGAAATGGTCGCTGATCATGACGTTGACACGGGTTTTGGGAGAGGCCTTGCGGAAGATGAAGGGAGCCATCAGAAGTTCGCCGTGCCAGAGGAGTGCGACGAAGGGGGTATCGGGAATCTCGTTGCTGAAACGCCACACCTTTTTGTTGGTCAGATACAGAAGCCACATCAGGACCACACCCAGGGGAGGCACGACCCAAAGAGCGAGGCGGCGGAGCAGCGTTTTACGCAACCACTTCCCCGCGGTGGCTCGTACGGCCCGCTTCGGTGATCCTGACTTTCACGGTCCTCCCCAGCAGCTCTTCGCTGCCGGGGACGCTGATGAGCATGTTGTTGTCGGATCGGCCCGCGACCATGCCGCCGGGGCGAAGCTCTTCGAAATAGACCTCGTGCACCTGGCCGACACGCTCCTCTTTCATCGCGTCGAGGATCTCGTTGTGACGCCCCTGCAGCCGGGCCAGCCGGGCCGAACCGACCTCGTCGGGGATCTGGTCCTCGTAACTCTGCGCAGGCGTGAGGGGCCTTGGGGAGTACTTGAAGCTGAACATCTGCTCGAAGCGGACCTTTTCCAGCACCTCCATCGTCTCTTCGAAGTCGGCTTCCGTCTCCCCCGGAAAGGCGACGATGACATCGGTGCTGATTGAGACACCCGGGACCATGTCGCGAAGTTTGGCGGCGCGGTCGAGAAACCACTCTTTCGTATATCCCCGTTTCATCGCCTTGAGGATCCGGCTCGAGCCGCTCTGCAGCGGCATATGCATCGACTTGCAGATTTTTGGGTTGCGGGCGAACTCTTCCAAAAAGGCGTCGTCCATGTGCAGCGGGTGGGGCGAAGTGAAACGGATGCGCTCGACCTCCTCGATCTCGCTGACCATCTTCAGCAGGTCGGTAAAGCTCGTTTTCGGATGATCCCCGCTGAAACGGCGTCCGTAGTTGTTGACGTTCTGCCCCAGCAGAAAGATCTCCTTCGCACCGCTTCGGGCCGCCTTGCGGGCCTCCTGCACGATCAGCTCCGCCGGGATCGATATCTCCTCGCCGCGGGTGTGGGGGACGATGCAGAAGGTACACTTCTTGTCACAGCCGATGGAGATGTTGACGTAGGCTTTGTAGGGAGAGCTTCTGAAATCCCCGAAAGCGTAGCGGCTCTCGTCGTAGTCGATGTCGACCTCCACGGCTCCCGGGGTATGGAGCACTTTCGTGATCTTGCTGACGTTCCGCGCCCCCAGGACGAAATCGACGAAAGGCGCTCTTTTGATGATCTCTTCGCCCAGGTGGCTCGCGGTACAGCCGCAGACACCGATTTTCGCACCCTCTTTTTTGCGTTTGTTGAAGACGCCGATTTCGCTGAAGAGCTTGTTGACCGGTTTTTCCCGCACGCTGCAGGTGTTGATGAGGATCAGATCCGCCTCCTCCAGCGTCTCGGTCGGTACGTACCCCTCTTTGGCGGTCAGCTCGGCGATCATGTGCTCGCTGTCACGCACGTTCATCGCACAGCCGAGGGTTTCGATGTAAAACTTTTTGCCCATCGCCATCAGACCAGGATATGCACCTCATAGAGATAGTCGTTCTCGTCGAGTCCGAAACGGATCTCTCTGAAATAGACGGAAAATCCCTTCTCTTCGAAATGCTCGACCATCTCCATCAGATCCTTGTGGGAGTTTTCACGGTCGAAATAGAAGATCTTCTGACCATCTTTTTCGAGCTCTTTTTCGATCTTTTCGACACTGATCGTTTTCGGTTTGGCGTTCAGTTCCGTTCTCGCTGCTTTAAGTTCCATGTATATTTCCTCGTTGCGTATCGTTGGGGCGGATATCGACGCCCACTATTATTTGCCCGATTATATCGAAACGAAGGTAAACTTTTTATAAATGTTAAAGATTGCTTTCAGTATAATTGGCTCCTCGATAGACTGCACAAGCCTACTGCACGAAAAAATCACCGAAACGATACCAAAGGAACTGTTGAAGAGATGGAAAAGATCATAGATATTATCGACTCTATTGCCCACGAAAAAGGTCTGCCGCCCGAATCGGCCAAAGAAGCGTTCAAAACGGCACTGATCCAGACGGCGCGTCGCGTCATCTGCGAAGAGTGCGACTACGAGGCGGAGATCGACGAAGTCAACAAAAGCTATATCCTCAGACAGAAAATCACCGTCGTCGAAGCGGACGACCCCCGGCTCGTGGACGAACCGGAGAAGTTCATCGCCCTCGAAGAGGCCAGAGAGATCGACCCCGACGCCGAGATAGGCGACGAACTGACGGGCGAGCCGATCAATCTCGAAGAGTACGGCCGCAGCGCCGCGGCCGCCCTCTACCACGAGATCGAATACCACATCCAGCGCTTCGTGGAAGAGCAGATGTTCAACAAATACAAATCGATGATCGGCACGATCGTCAGCGGCCCCGTCACCCGCGTCGACAGCGAGCAGAACACATATATCGAGATCGACGAGGTGCGCGCCGTACTTCCCAAGCGCAACAGGATCAAGGGAGAGTCCTTCCGCGTCGGTGAAACGATCAAGGGAATCCTGCGGTATGTCGGCATCGACAAGAAGTTCGGCATCCATCTGGAGATCTCCCGGACGATGCCCAAGTTTCTCGAAGAACTCCTGCGCCAGGAGGTGCCCGAGATCGCCGACGGCCTCGTCATCATCGAAAAATCGGCACGTATCCCCGGCGAAAGGGCCAAAGTGGCGCTGACCGCCATGAGCCCAAGCGTCGATCCGGTAGGCGCCACCGTCGGCGTCAAAGGAGTGCGCATCAACGCCGTCAGCCAGGAGCTCCACGGCGAGAACATCGACTGCATCGAGTACTCGCCGATTCCCGAAATTTTCGTCGCCAGGGCGCTCAGCCCTGCCATCATCAGCAGCGTCAAGATCGAAGAGGACAAAGCGATCGTCTCACTCCCCAGCGACCAGAAATCCAAAGCGATCGGCCGAAGCGGCATCAACATCCGCCTGGCCTCGATGCTCACCGGCTACCAGATCGAACTGATGGAGATCGCCTCCACCGGTGTCTGCACCACAGGCGAAGGGGGCATCGAAGAGGAAAAACCGGTCAATCCGGACGCCCTCAAAGCCCTTTTCGGGGAGTGATCGCAGGGCGCTTCGCGCCTGCGTTTGGTCATTAGTCATTAGTCATTAGTCATTAGTCATTAGTCATTATAGAACGATGACATCTTCTTTCTATTCCGTCAAATTTTTTTGCAAAATGAAAAACCGTTTTTAACGTCACACTCAACACTCAACACTCAACACTCAACACTCAACACTCAACACTCAACACTCAA
>NZ_JAOZOZ010000066.1 GCF_029933015.1 Hydrogenimonas sp.
TTCTCCTTGCCCCCTTTGTATTCGGCCACTTTGTCGGCGTTGGCGGCGAGCACTTCGTCGATCATCGCCAGGATGGCTCCGTCGTCGCTCACCTGTTTGAGGCCCAGCTTTTCGATCGCTTCGTCGACTTCCGCACCCTCGTGTTCGAAAAGGTAGTCGAGTACATCCTTGCCCGCTTTTCCGCTGATGGTGCCGTCGGCGATCCGTTTGACGATCATGGCCAGCTGTGCGGGTCTCACAGGCGCATCCTCCACGCCCATTCCCCCTTTGAGCCGTGCCGGCAGCTCCACCGTGAGCCATTTGGCGGCCTCTTTGGGTGCCGCGCCCGCTTCGACCATCTCTTCGAAATAGGCGGCCGTTTCGACCTCGGCGGTGATCACCGCGGCGTCGTACGGGCGCAAACCGAACTCCTTCACATAGCGTTCCCGCTTTTCGTCGGGCATTTCCGGAATATGGCTGGCCGACTCTATCAGCTCTTCGTCCAGAATCACCGGCAGCAGGTCGGGCTCGGGGAAGTAGCGGTAGTCGGCGCTGTCCTCCTTGCCCCGCATGGAGCGTGTTTCGCCCTTGTTTGGATCGAAAAGCCGCGTCTCCTGCCACACCTCCTCGTCGTAGACACCATCCTCCCACGCCTCGATCTGACGCTCCACCTCGTAGCCGATCGCCTGATGGATGAATTTGAAACTGTTCATGTTCTTGATCTCGACGCGGGTGTAGAGTTTGTCGTCCCCTTTGGGGCGGATCGAGACGTTGACGTCGCAGCGGAAGGAGCCCTCCTGCATGTTGGCGTCGCTGATGCCCAGATACCTGACGATGGCATGGAGTTTCTTGAGGTAGCGTACCGCCTCGTCGGCGCTGCGCATATCAGGTTCGCTGACGATCTCCAGCAGCGGCGTGCCGGCGCGGTTGAGATCGACCAGAGAGTGGTCGCCTTCGTGCATGTTCTTGCCCGCATCCTCCTCCAGATGGGCCCGGGTGATGCCGATGCGCTTCTGGCTGCCGTCGTCGAAATCGATCATCAGGTGGCCGCCCTCGACGATCGGTATCTCGAACTGGCTGATCTGGTACCCTTTCGGAAGGTCCGGATAGAAGTAGTTCTTGCGGTTGAAGACCGATTTCCTGTGGACGGTGGCGTCGATGGCGTTGCCGAACATCATCGCCTTTCTGACCGCCTCTTTGTTGAGGACCGGAAGTGCGCCGGGAAGCCCCAGACAGACCGGACAGGTGTGGGTGTTCTGGGGATCGGCGAAACTGGTGGCGCAGTTGCAGAAGATTTTGGTTTTGGTATTGAGCTGGACGTGGACTTCGAGTCCGATAATCACTTCGAAAGCACTCATATTTTTCAGATTTCCTTACATGGTGTCATAGGGGGTACGAAATATCGTATCGACGCGAAACCGTCGGCTCCGGCTCTTTCGACGGCTTCGATCTGCTCTTCCGTCACGATGCCGCCGAGCGCGAAGAGTTTGATAGATATTTTATCTCTTATTTCTTTTAACTTCTCTAAACCCTGGGCGGGCCCTTTGCCGGGGGTGTCGAATATGGGGCTGAAGGTCACGGCGTCGGCCCCCTCTCTTTGCGCTTTTTCCGCTTCGTGGAGAGTGTGGGTGCTGACGATCGTCCACAATCCCTTCTCTTTCGCCTCCGCGATCCTATCGAAGGCATGGGAGGGAAGATGGATACCGTCGGCCCCCAGTCTGGCCGCCAGCGCCACATCGGTGTGCAGCAGAAACTTCACATCGGGAAAATCGGATCGAAGCGAAAGAAACGACCGGGCTGGTTCGGAATAGTTTGGCGCCCTCTTGTCTCTGAGACAGATCAGGTCGACACGCATCGACGAGAGCGTCGTAAAAAGTCTCTCTTTCAGCGTCGAAGGTTCGCGAGTGTAGTGGGAGGGGTCAGTGATGGCGTAGCGAAGGATCATCGCTTCGGCCCAGTGAGGTTTTGATCTGTTCGAGCAGACGGGTCTGGTGTTTGAGCTCCCGGTACTTGTCGAACTGCAGAGCCGCCACTTCCAGAAGGACGACGCACAGAAGTCCGAAAAGCGAGCCCACGATACCGGCCATGACCGCGATGAAAAATCCGAAAGGGAGAAACGACCAGAAGAGAAAGACGGCGCCCAGCAGAACGATCGCCCAGGCGGCGCCGAGGAGGAAACTGACGATGGTTTCGGCGATCGTTCGTTTCAAAAGAGGATCCCTGATTACAGAGATTCCTCTTCGAGCATGACGGCTCCGGCGAGATAGACGTAGGTCAGGATCATGAAGATGAACGTCTGCAGCAGCGCGGAGAACGCGAGGAGCAGGAACGCGGGAAGCGGAACGATCCAGGGAGCGAGCATCAGGAGGACCCACAGGAAGAGGTCGTCACCTTTGATGTTTCCGAAAAGTCGGAAAGAGAGGGAGATGATACGCGAGATATGGGAGACGATCTCGATCGGGAACATCAGGGGAGCCAGCAGCTTGACCGGACCCATGAAGTGGGCGAAATAGTGGACGACACCGTTCTTGCGGATACCTTCGAAGTTGTAGTAGACGAAGACGATGATCGCCAGGGGAAGTGTCATGTTGATGTTACCGGTGGGTGATTCGAAACCGGGAATGATCCCCAGTACGTTGGCGATTAAGACGATGATACCGATCGTCGCGACCAGCGGCAGATACTTTTTCGCGTTGGTCTCGCCGATGACGTCGCGGCCCATGGCGACGATACCCTGCAGATAGGCTTCCATCACGTTCTGCGTACCTGTCGGAACGAGTCTGAGAGACTTGGTCGCCATCTTCGCCAGCGCGAGGGCGAGAATCGCGGTCAAAAGGAGGTGGGTCGTAAAGATGAACCCGTGAGAGTGGTTGATTGCTCCAAAAAAGGTAAATACACCTTCCATTCGGCTTCCTTTGTCTTAGATTTGTGCGATTTTAACATAAGGTCCATTAATCAGGCTTTAATATAACCCTTATATTTCGCCCTTTTCCTGGCCCAGGCGGTAAAGTGCGAAGTCGTATTTCACGGGATCCTCGGGAGAAAACTTTTTGAGCGCTTCGGTCAGCTCCACCGCCGCTTTCCAGTCGTAGGTTCTACGCCGCAGAAGTCCGAGCCTGCGACCCGTATGGAATGTATGGGTATCCAGGGGGATGATCAGATCGGCCCTCTCTACCATGCGCCATCGCCCCAGATCGAGGGCGCCTTGTCGGACCATCCAGCGCAGGAACATCATCCATCTTTTGTAGGTCGACCGGGGCCTGCCGTCGGAGGGTACACGGCCGATCAGAAAACGGTATCCTCTGCTTTCAAAGGGGTTGAGGCTCTCGAAATGACGGATCAGCGAGAAGACACCCTCGATGACGCGCCTTCGTCTGCCGTATCCCTCCATGAAAAGCTCCTCCATTCCGCCACGCCCCAGCCGCCGCAGCGTCAGAAAAATCTGGATGATATCTTCTCGGGACTGAAACCGGTAGTAGGCGTCGAGCTCTCTGCGGATCGCACCTTCTTCCATGTCGAGCAGGGAGAAATCGAAACTCTGGAGGAGTTCGACGATCTTTCCGGCATTGCCGTACCCGAACAGGGCGCAAAGCAGCACCGCCCGGTCGTCCTTCTGCTCCCTGGCCACAAGAAGCGGATCGGGTCTATCGAGCGAGAGTTCCGAGGGATCGTCACGTTTCGCCGCTTCCCTTTCCAGCCTTTCACGCAAGCCTGTAAAATCTCTTCCGTTCACTCGACCCGCCTATCTGCATCTGTTTGCGGTACTTCGTCACGGTCCTTCGCACCATCTTCACACCGAACTTCTCTTCGATCATCTCCAGGAGCTTCTGGTCGCTGAAAGGTTTCTCCCTGTCTTCCGCGGCGATCGTGTCGGCGATGAACTGTTTGATCGCGGCGTTGCTCACCTCTTCGTCGGGGCCCGAGGTAAAAAAGGCTTTCATCGGAAAGACCCCCCTGTCGCAGGCGAGGTATTTGTTGGCGATGGCCCGGGAGATCGTCGAGGGATTGTGGTCGAACTCTTCGGCGATATCCTTGAGTTTCATCGGTCGGATGTCGCCTCCCTGGAAAAAGTCGTACTGAAACTCCACGATCATCAATCCGATTTTATAGAGTGTCGCTTTGCGCATCTGAAGCGCATCGAAGAGATCCCGCGCCTCCTTCACCTTCTTCCGCACGAAAGCGTGGTTGAGGCCGCCGTCCTCTATGACGATATCCGGATAGAATTCGTCGTTGATCTTCACTTCGATACGGTTCTCGTTTCCGGTGACGATCAGGTCGGGAATGGCAGGAGGCGACTCTTCCATCGTTTCGAGGGCGGGAGGGTTCTTGAAACGGCGTATCACGTCGATAGCCGAGCCATAGAGGGGATCGTTTCTGAAGCTGGAGATGTTTTCGAAATCCTCCAGCATTTTCGCCACGAAGGAGTAGAGAGGCTCCGTCACTTCGCTCTGACGAAGCTGGAAAAGCATCGCTTCGGCGGCGTCACGCGCTCCCACGCCCGAAGGCGTGAGCCACGCGAACCGCTCTCTTATCTTCTCGACCTCTGCGGCACGCACACCCAGACGCTCCGCGATCTCTTTCACATCCCCCTCGAAATATCCCTCGGCCGAAATCTCTTCGACGATGGCGTAGGCGATCTCTTCGCTCCGGGGAGTGGGGAAAAGCGGGGCGTTGATCTGCTCGTAAAGCCTTTCGTAGAGAGATTTTTGGTGGATCGTCAGCGCTTCGATCGTTTCGGAACTGCTGGAGCGTTCGCTTCGGTAGAGGACTTTTTTGGTGAACTTCGCGGAAAACTGCTCTTCGAATCCCGATCTCACTTCCATATAGGGATTCTCTTTTTCGTAGGCTTTGAGCTGATCCTCCAGCTCTTCGAGCCCCGACTGGAGGATGGGCAGCCAGCTGCGCAAAGTGCTCGACAGCTTCGTTTTGAGGCCGGCACTCTGGGTCTGGCGCAATCTCATAGGGTGAAATGCTCTCCGAGATAGTGCTTGATCACCTCCGGATGGCTGGCGATCTCCTGGGATGTACCCTCCGCCATCAGCGCCCCTTCGTACATGACGTAGGCGCGATGGCAGATGCCCAGGGTCTCCCGGACGTTGTGGTCGGTGATAAGTACACCGATATCGAGCTCCAGCAGCTGCCGGATGACGTTCTGGATATCGATGACGGCGATCGGGTCGACCCCGGCGAAAGGTTCGTCCAGCAGCAGAAACTTCGGCTTGTTCACCAGTGCCCTGGCGATTTCGGTACGCCGCCGCTCTCCACCGCTGAGGCGAATCCCTTTGCGGTTTCGGATCGGTTCGATGTTGAAAAGCTCCAGAAGGTTCTCGATCCGTTTTTCGGCACTCTTTTTATCGAGTTTCGCCGCCTCCGCCGCGATCAGGAGATTCTCCTCGACTGTCAGCTCCTTGAAGATGCTCGACTCCTGGGGCAGATATCCGATGCCGCGGCGGGCACGGGTGTGCAGCGGCTCTTTCGTCACGTCGTCGTCGTCGATATAGACCTTCCCCTCCGTCACGGGGATCAATCCGCAGATCATGTAGAACGTCGTCGTCTTGCCCGCCCCGTTGGGTCCCAGAAGGCCTACGACCTCACCCGTTTTGAGTTCGAGCGAAATGCCGCGGACGATCATGTTTTTCTTGATCGTTTTGACCAGTTTTTCCGTTTTGAGTCTATGCATCGTAGGTTATCCTGTATCGGCGTCGGTCTTCCGCCGGTTCGATCTCGATCACGACGGTCTTGAATCCGTGGGCTTTCAGATAGTTTTCGAGGGCTTCGTCCCCCCACTCGATCAGATGCCACCCAGGCTCTTCCAGGCTCTCCAGAAGGCCCATCGCCAGAAATTTCTCGTTGGGACACTGGTAGAGATCGTAGTGGTAGAAGCCGTCGTCGTAGACCTGCTGGATCGAAAAGGTGGGCGATGTCACCGCTTCACCGCATCCTTTCGCCCGGGCGAGCGCTTTGACGAGTGTCGTCTTGCCGGCGGCGAGATCTCCCCGCAGAAAGATGACGGCGTTATCAGGCAGCAGTTCGGCGATCTTTTCGGCAATCTCGTCGAGATTTTCGAGAGAGGCTTCCATCTCCTTCGTCATAGGGCGTTGGATACCTCGACGATCTTTTTCAGAGCTTCCGCCGCTTTTCCCGAGTCGATCGTTTCACGGGCGATGGCGATCCCCTCTTCGAAATCCTTCGCCTTGCCGTCGACGATCAGCGCGCCGGCGGCGTTGATCAGCACGATGTCCCGCTTGGGCCCTTTAAGCTCTCCGGTAAGAATCTCCCGGGTGATCTTCGCGTTCTCTTGGGCATCGCCTCCGGCGATCGCTTCCAGAGGCACACGCTCGAACCCGTATTCGACCGGTTCGATCGTCTCGAGCCGCAGATGCTCCCCTTCCAGCACCGCCGCATCCGTCGGCGCGCCCAGAGAGATCTCGTCCAGCCCGTCCCTGCTGCTGACCACCATGGCCCGCTTCGATCCGAGTCTGCGGAGCGCTTTGGCGATTTTGGGGACGAAAGAGGGATCGAAGACACCGATGAACTGCTTTTCCACACCCGCGGGATTGCTCAGAGGCCCCAGAATGTTGAAAATGGTCCGATGGGGAATCGACTTTCTGATCGGCATGACGAACTTCATCGCGGGATGGTGATAGATGGCGAAGATGAAAGTGAAGCCGCACTCTTGGAGCATCTTCACCTGCTGCTCGGGCGAAAGATCGAGTCTGACGCCCAGTTGTTCCAGCATGTCGGCGCTGCCTGAACGGCTGGTGATGGATCGGTTGCCGTGTTTGGCCACATAGGATCCGGCACCCGCCAGCAGCAGAGAAACGGTGGTGGAGATGTTGAAACTGCCGCTCTTGTCACCCCCCGTACCGCAATTGTCTATCAGTTTCACCCTCAGCTCCTCGGGCACCGGCAGTTTCACCGAGTGGGCCCGCATCACTTCGGCCGCCGCCGCGATCTCGTCGGTACTCTCGCCGCGCTCCGCCATCTCCACCAGCAGAGTTCTCGCCTCCTCCTCGTCCATCAGTCCCAGAAAAAGACGCTCGAATGCCGTTTTCGCCTCTTCGTACGTCATGACAACTCCTCCACATATTCGTCTTTCGCGCTTTTGGGGATCGTTTTGGTCGTCGGTATCTTCAGGACTCTGTAGCGTTTCGTCCCCTTGAGATACCGGATCTCGATCGTATCTCCCACTTTCACGTCCTTGCTCGGCTTGGCCTGCACCCCGTTGATGAAGACGACACCGCTTTTGACCATATCCTGGGCGATGGTCCGGCGCTTGACGAGATTGACACTGCTCAGATATTTATCGATTCTCAATGACCGCTCCGAAATAAAATGTTCTATTTTACATCTCCGATAATTAAAATCAGGTTTATTCCCGCATCCGCCGTCGGGAGGAATGGCTTATGCCCATTTAATGGGAGCTTCGATACAATCGAATCATGACGAACGGGGTATTTTTTCATATCGGTACCGAAGAGGGGCAAACGACACTGCGGCTTGCGGGATCGTGGCGTGTCGACCGGCTCGACCGGATCGAAGAGGAGTTCGACCGGATTCTGCCCGAACTGAAAGAAAAAAAAGAGATCCGGATCGATCTCTCCGGCATCGACGAGATCGACACGGGGGCCATGGTCTTTTTCATCGCCATGCGGGAACGTCTCAAAAAGAGTGCACGCGTCCGCGCGACGGGTGGGAAAAGAGAGTTCTGCCGCATGTTCAGACTCGTCAAACACTACAACCGCCCCCTCCCCGTCACCAAAGAGCCCGCCTTCGCCATCGTCACGAAATTCGTCGCCGGGATCGGCGAAGCCGGCGTCGCCATATTCAAGGATTTCGTACTCTTTCTCAACTTTCTCGGTGCGGCGACCATCGCCTTTTTCGAATCGGTTCTGCATCCTGGGACCATCCGCCTCAAGGAGACCTCGTCCAACATCTACAAAGCGGGCACCACAGCCATACCGATCGTGGCTCTCAGCTCCTTTCTCGTGGGTGTCGTCATCGCCTACCAGAGTGCCGTGCAGCTGGAAAAATATGGCGCCAACATCTTCATCGTCGACATGATCGGCATCTCGATTCCCAGGGAACTGGCGCCGCTGATCACCGCCATCATCGTCGCGGGACGCAGCGGTTCGGCCTATACGGCACAGATCGGCGTCATGAAGATCACCGAAGAGATCGACGCCATGAAGACGATGGGCTTCGAGATCTACCGCTTCGTCGTCCTCCCCCGCATCTTCGCCATGATCGTGGCGCTGCCGCTTCTGATCTTTTTCGCCGATATCGTCGGCATCTACGCCGGCATGATCGTGGCCAAGGCGCAGCTGGGCATCAACATGACCCAGTTTCTCGACAGGCTCCAGAACGCCGTGGAGGTCAAACACTACCTGGTCGGCGTCTTCAAGGGTCCCTTTTTCGCCTTCATCATCGCCGCCATCGGCTGCTTTCGGGGATTCCAGGTCTCCGGCAACACCGAAAGCATCGGGCGCTACACGACCATGAGCGTCGTCAACGCCATCTTTCTGGTCGTCGCCGTCGACGCCCTCTTTTCGGTCATCTTCACGGAGCTGGGGATATGAGAGACACCGGGTACAGGGAAGCGGGAA
>NZ_JAOZOZ010000067.1 GCF_029933015.1 Hydrogenimonas sp.
GAGGGCAACATCGCCGCCGTCTGGCCGAAAGTGCGTGTCAAAGGGCATGTGGAAGCGGTGAAGAAGAAGCTTCAGGAATTGAGAATGGAGAATTGAGAATGTAGAATGAAGGATGCGGCTTCGCCACTTCCAATATAATTAAATAGCCGGCGTAGCCGATTCCTCTCAGTACTCAGTACTCGATACTCAGCACTAATTGAAATAAAGCTGAAATTCAGCTCATATTCAGTATTATTGCACTCCCTTTTTCCGTAAAAGGGAAGACCTCACATGTGTCAATCCTTGACAGGTTGCGCGGAAGATCCGCGTTGATGGGCACAGAGGCTAAACCTGGCCACATGGCACAGACAAAATTTTTCTCAAGGAGAACCCATGGTCACTATGAAAGACCTGCTCGAGTGCGGTATGCACTTTGGACACCAGACACGTCGTTGGAACCCGAAAATGAAGAAATTCATCTTCGGCGTACGAAAAAATATCCATATTATCGACCTGCAGAAGACGCTTCGCTACTTCCGCTACACCTACAATGTCGTCCGTGACGCGGCGGCCGAAGGCAAAACGGTCATGTTCGTCGGTACGAAAAAACAGGCGCGCAACGCGATCGTCGAGCACGCACAGCGCTGCGGCATGCCCTACGTACAGACCCGCTGGCTCGGCGGTATGCTGACAAACTATCAGACGATCCGCAAATCGATCCGCAAACTCGAGGTGATCGAGGAGATGGAAGAGAGCGGAAAGATGGATCTGCTCACCAAAAAAGAGGCGCTGATGCTCAAGCGCAAAAAAGAGAAACTCGAAAACTACCTCGGCGGTATCCGCAACATGAAAAAACTGCCCGACTATCTTTTCGTCATCGACGCTGTCAAAGAGCGTATCGCGATCAAAGAGGCGCGCCGCCTCGGTATCCCGGTCATCGCGCCGCTGGATACCAACTGCGATCCCGATGTCATCGACTATCCGATTCCGGGCAACGACGACGCGATCCGCTCGATCCAGCTCTTCTGCCGCGAGATCGCCGACGCGATCATCGAAGGCCGTGAACTGGCGGCCCAGGAAGCCGAAGAGGAAGAGGCTGTCACCGAAGAGGAGATGGCTGCCGTGACCGAAGAAGCGGTCGCCGAGGGTGAAGCGGAAGGTGCCGAAACGGCAACGGAAGCGACCGAAGAAAACAAAGGAGAGTAAGCGATGGCAGCAGTAACAGCAGCAATGGTCAAAGAACTCCGCCAGCGAACCAACGCGGGGATGATGGACTGTAAAAAAGCGCTCACCGAAACGAACGGTGACATGGAAGCCGCCGTCGAGTGGCTTCGCAAAAAGGGCCTCTCCAGCGCGGCCAAAAAAGCGGGCCGTGTCGCCAGCGAAGGTGCGATCAGCATCGAAATCAGCGACGACCATCGCAAAGGAACGATCGCCGAGATCAATGCCGAAACGGACTTCGTCGCCCAGAACGACAACTTCAAGTCGCTCGTGAAAAAAGCGACCCGCCACGTACATTGCTCCACGGCGACGACGGTCGAGGATCTGCTTCAGACAGAGATCGACGGTACGACGTTCGAAGAGTACCTCAAAGGCGAAATCGCGAAAATCGGTGAAAACATCGTCATGCGCCGTTTCGTCACCATCGACGCCGGTGAAAACGGTACCGTCGAGGGCTATATCCACGGTAACGGCAAGGTGGGCGTTCTCGTCGCCGCCAAATGCGACAGCGACAAGACCTGCGAAGCGATCCGCCCGACGCTCAAAAACATCGCGATGCACATCGCCGCGATGAACCCCGCCTATCTCGACGAGGAAGCCGTTCCGGCCGAAACGATCGAGAAAGAGAAAGAGATCGCGATCGAGCAGCTCAAAAAAGAGGGCAAGCCCGAAAAGATCTGGGACAAGATTCTCCCGGGCAAGATCAAACGTTTCCTCAAAGACAACACGCTGGTCAACCAGCCCTTCGTCATGGACGACAAGAAAACCGTCGGCCAGGTGCTCGACGAAGCCGCCAAAGCGGCGGGCGGTACGGCGAAGATCGTCGAATTCATCCGCTTCGAGCTTGGTGAAGGTATCGAAAAGAAAGAGGAAGATTTCGCAGCGGAAGTTGCGGCACAGATGGGCAAATAGACCCGTATGCCTCTTTCGACGACTGCCGGAGTGTCACCCGACGCTCCGGTCCTGCTTAGAGCAGAAAAACTCTCCCACGCATTCGACTATCCCCTTTTCGAAAATATCGATCTGACCATCCGTGAAAACGAAAAAGTCGCCGTCATCGGTGTCAGCGGCAGCGGCAAATCGACGCTTCTACACATACTGGCGACCCTTCTGAAACCGCAGCACGGTCGTGTCGAACTGCTGGGGTCGGATGTCTACACGCTGACGCCGAAACAGCAGCTGGCGATCCGCCGTTACGAAATCGGCATCATTTTCCAGTTTCACTATCTTTTCAAGGGGATGAGCGCGGCGGAAAATGTCGAGATCGCCACGCTTCTGAGCGAAACGGAGCCCGACGAAGCGCTTCTGAGAAGACTCGGGATCGAAAGCGTCATGCATCAACGGGTCACGGAACTCTCCGGAGGACAGCAGCAGAGAGTTTCGATCGCCAGGGTCCTCTCCAAAAATCCCCGTCTCATCTTCGCCGACGAGCCGACGGGCAATCTCGACGACGAGACGGCCCATACCGTGATGGAGACGGTTTTCGAACATATCGAAAAGGTCGAAGGGGCCCTCTTTCTCGTCACACACGACGAACGCATCGCCGACAGCTGCGACAGGGTCTACAGATTGGAGCATGCGAGGCTGGAGCGCGTCCGGTGAGCTGGTACAGCCTGCTCGCGCCCGATCACATCTACACCTTTCTGCTCCTTTTCGTCCGACTCTCCACCCTTTTCGTCTTCTTGCCTTTCTACAATCATATGTCGGTCTCTCCGTCGATCAAGGGGGCTTTCGCCTTCTATCTGGCACTGGTGCTCTATCCCATCGTGCCGGTAACGCCAGAACCGGCTTCCGCGGGGATTTTTTTCATGGCGCTCTTTTCGGAAATCGTGATGGGGCTGATCGCGGGGGTCGTGCTGAATATCGTTTTCGGCATTTTCGCCTATGCCGGCGAGCAGATCGCTTTCGTCATGGGGTTTTCGCTGGCGAGTGTCATGGATCCCCAGAGTCAGATCCAGTCGCCTCTGGTGAGCCAGTTTCTGACGATGATGGCCCTGCTGATACTCCTGGCCTTCAACGGTCACTACATGATTCTCATGTGGATGGTGGAGGCGCTGCAGGGGGCGCCTCTGGGCGGTTTCGTCCTCGATCCTCAGATGTTCGACTATGTCATCCGGGCGATGGGCAATCTTTTCATGCTGGGCTTCTCCGTCGCTTTTCCGATCGTCGCACTCTCTTTGCTTTCGGATATCATTTTCGGGATGCTGATGAAGACGATGCCCCAGTTCAACCTTCTGGTCGTCGGATTTCCCATCAAGATCGCCCTCTCTTTAGTGGTCTGGTCCGTCGTATTGGGTTCGATGATGATGATATTCAAGGAGCAGTTTCTGGATGCCATCGCCGTTTTGAAGGCGTGGATTCAGTAGGGTTTCGCCTCCCTGACCATTCTTTCGAATGAGCGCTCCAGCCGTTTGGCCAGAGCGTAGTCGTCTATCAGACAGAGAATTTCGTAGTTTTTCCCGAAAGCGGAATAGGTCCAGTTCGCCGATCCCGTGACGATGCGGCGGTTGTCGACGATCATCACTTTCATATGCATCAGGGCTCTTTCGGAACCCTTTTTCCGATAGGGTCTGCCCTCCAGCAGAAGCGTTTGGATATTTCGGTATTTGGCGAGGTAGCCGAGCTGGCTTTTTTGGTTTTTCAGGTTGGAGGAGCGGTCGAAAACGATGCGGACCTTCACACCCCGTTTCGCCGCGTTGACGAGACGCTTCGCGATGGTTTTGTGGGTGAAACTGTAGATGGCCGCATCGATGCGGTAGCGGGCGCCGTCGATCGTTTTGACCATCGCACGCAGCGCCTCTTTCGATTCGTAGGGAAGTGTGTAGCATCGCAGATGGGTAGGGTCGGCATGGAGGAAAGTCAAGAGCGAAAAGAGTGCCAGAAGTGGCCATATATGGCGCATTCGTCTTCCTAAAGCAAAAATAAATGATGTTGATTATACAATAAAAGCGATTGCCAAAACACCCACACGACAAAGGCTTCGAGAATGCGAATACTGCTAATCAACCAAAATCCCATCGTCTCGAAACTGGCGGGACTCAGTGCGCAGAAATCCGGATACGAGATCGTCGAAGAGTTTTCCATCGACGAAATCGAGGGAGAGGATTTCGACGTTCTCTTTATCGACGACGCGAAACTCGAGGGTACGAGTCCAGAAATATTGAAGAGGCGTACAGGTGTCAAGAAAACCTGTCTGATCTACGCCGACGACGATACGAAAGTACCGGGATTCGACTACTACATCAAAAAGCCGTTTCTGCCGACGGAGATGGTCGATCTGATGAGCGAGATCCACGACGATCTCCTTCTGCCGGAAATGGAGACGGAGCCTGAAGAGACGGGTGTGGAAGAGGGGATGCCCGAAATGGCGGCGCTGGCGGAAAACGAGATCGCCGATGAAGAGGAGAGAAGCACGACCGCGGAAGAGAGCGGGATGGCCGCCGGCATCGTCGGGATGGAGGATTTCGATACGCTTCTCGAGGAGCTCGAAGCCGAATCGCACGAAGAGGAGAAAGCTTCCCAAAGTGTGGAAGCGGAAGAGGATTTCGAAGCCCTGATGGCGTCACTGGAACTCGAAGAGGCGGGGGAAGAGGCGGAAGAGAAGGAGATCGAAGGGGAAACGGAAGAGACACCTTCCGAAACGATCGAGGAAGGCGAAGAGGCCGAGCCGCCATCCGAAGAGAGCACGAAGGAAGAGGCGGAGAGCTTCGATCTCGACAAACTGCTGGAAGAGGCGGAGGAGACGGAGTCCAAAGAGAGTGAAGAGAGACTCGAAGAAGAGGATTTCGAAGCGCTTCTTGAAGGACTCGACCTGGAGGGCCTCGAGACAGAGGAGAGTGAAACAGCTGAGAAAGCGGCGGAAGAGAGGGTGGAGGAAGAGAGGGAGCCGGAGGAGCCGATCAGCCTTCCCGAACCCGAGGAGCCCGTGGGCGGCGTTCTTGACGAGAGCCTGGTCAGCGAGGTGAAAGAGCTTCTGGGCGAAGAGGCGGTCGAAAACGAGGCTGCGGAAGAGTTCGTCGAGGGGTTGCCCGAAGAGAGTGAAAAGAAGCAGGAGGCCGAAGCGTTCGATCTCGACGAGCTTCTCGAAGAGACAGAAGCGGAAGAGGAGACGGCGGGCGAAGCGTTGCCGGAGGAAGAGGGATCGCAAACCGGCGTCGAAGAGGAAGCGACGGAGCCGCCATCCGAAGAGATCACGGAGGAGATCTCTCTCGAGGAGATCGAAGAGCTCGAAGTGCTGAAGGGGATCGAACCCGAAAGCGAAGAGGAGCTGGAGACGCTTTCGGAAGAGGAGCTCGGTGCGGTACTCGGCGAAGAGATAACACCGGAAGAGAGCAGGGAAGAAACCATGGAAACGGAAACGGTACCGGAGCCCCAAACCGAAACCGCGGCGGAAGAGGCACCCAAAGCCTCCCAGGCGGCCGCTGCGGCGGAAGGGGCGCTCCTCTCCGGTCTTCTGGGAAGCGATCCGGAAGCGCTGCGCAAACTGCTCGCCGGCGCCCAGATCACGATCAACATCACCTTTCCGAAAGATGTGTAGATGAAGAATTTTGGATCGATACTGATCATCTCCGGTCCCAGCGGTGCGGGGAAAAGCTCTCTGATCAAGGCTGCGGGCGACAAGATCGGAGACTACTACTTCTCGATTTCGACGACGACGCGTCCGCCCCGCGAGGGAGAGAGAGACGGCGTCGACTACTTTTTCGTCGACAAGGAGACCTTCGAAGCGGACATCAGGGCGGGTGAGTTTCTCGAGTACGCCCAGGTGCACGGCAACTACTACGGTACGTCCCTGAAACCGGTCAGAGAGGCGCTCGAAGCGGGAAAACTCGTGATATTCGACATCGACGTACAGGGACACGCCATCGCCAGGGAGAGGATGGGGGACCTGATCACGTCGGTATTCGTCACGACCCCGACGCTGGCGGAGCTGGAGCGGCGCCTCAAAAGCCGGGGCACCGACGACGAGGAGATCATCAAAAACCGTATCGAAAACGCTCTCATCGAGGTCGAGTACATCACGGCCTACGATTTTCTGATCGTCAACGACGACTTCGAAAAAGCCCTCGACTCCTTCATCGCCGTGGCCAAGGCGGCGCGACTCAAAAAGGGGCGCAAACAGGCGCTGCAATTCGTCAACGAGTGGCGAAGCGAAGACTCGTGAAAAGATATAAGGGCACCTCTGAAAACCCTATGCGGTCATAGCTTGCAAAGCCCATAGGGAAGACAGATTTGGGGCAATCTTCGGCAAGATATTTCCTTGACTCAACTACGGTTGGGCCTGCGGAAATCTCTCACCGAATCTTACCCCGACTTTGCCTTCTATGATCCGTATAAGGTTTTTAGAGCTCCCCATAAGGCCTGCAACAGGCAACGATAGATATAATAAATCCAAAATTATTCAAGGAGATACGTATGGGTATGCCATCTATGCCGGAACTTTTGATCATTCTCGCGATCGTCGTACTGCTTTTCGGAGCGAAAAAGATCCCCGAACTCGCCAAGGGAATGGGTAGCGGTATCCGCAACTTCAAAAAGGCGATGAAAGAGGACGAAGAGGAAGAAATGGCGGCCGCGAAGGCCGAAAAACAGGTCGAGCAGAAAGCCGAAACGACCGAAACCGCGAAAACGGAAGAGAAAAAAGAGGCCTGATCCGCTTTGAAAAAACGAGTCTACGAAGTTCTTAGCAAACATATCGACCATCCGATCGTTCTGGAGAAACCGAAAGACAAGAATTTCGGACACTACGCGACACCGATCGCCTTTTCGCTGGCGAAGACGCTTCGACGCAATCCGATGCAGATCGCCGAAGAGCTCGCCGAGAAGCTGCGTGAAGAGGAGATGTTCGAAAAGGTCGACGCTATCAAAGGATACGTCAACCTCAAATTGAGTCAGGATTTTCTGAACGAGTACGCCGTATGGGCGCTCGGGCACGAAGAGGATTTCGCAAAAGGGGAGAACGGTACTTCCATTCTGCTGGAGTTCGTCAGTGCCAATCCGACGGGACCGCTTCATATCGGTCACGCGAGAGGCGCTGTATGGGGTGACGTGCTGGCGAGGATCGGAGAGCATGTCGGGTACCGTATCGAGCGTGAGTATTACGTCAACGACGCGGGGAACCAGATCTATCTGCTGGGTCTTTCGGTCTATCTCGCGGGTCGTGAGCATCTCGGTTTCGAGGTGGAGTGGCCCGAGGAGTACTACCGGGGAGAGTATATCGCCGACCTCGCCAAAAAAGCGGTGGATGATCTGGGCGAAGAGAAGTTCACGGACGAAACCTTCATCCCCGAGATTTCGGAGTGGGCCAAAGACCGTATGCTCGAACTCATCAACGAGAATCTGGCGGAGGTGGGTATCTTTTTCGACCACTACGTCAGCGAAAAATCCCTCTACGACCGGTGGGACGAGATCCTGACGAAACTCGCCGACGCGGGTGCCGTCTACGAGAAGGACGGCAAATGGTGGCTCAAGTCCACCGAGCACGGCGACGAAAAGGACCGTGTCGTCGTTCGGGAGGACGGCCGTCCCACCTATCTGGCCGGCGACATCATCTACCACTATCAGAAGTTCGAACGGGGCTACGACCACTACATCAACATCTGGGGAGCCGACCACCACGGCTATATCGCCCGGGTCAAGGCGGCCATCGCCTTTTTCGGTCACGACCCGCAGCGTCTGGAGATCATCCTTTCGCAGATGGTGTCGCTGCTCAAAGGCGGCGAACCCTACAAGATGTCCAAGCGGGCCGGAAACTTCATCCTGATGCAGGATATCGTCAAGGAGATCGGAGCCGACGCCCTGCGCTTCATCTTCCTGACCAAAAAGAGCGACACCCATCTGGAGTTCGATGTGGAGGATCTGAAAAAAGAGGACAACTCCAACCCGATCTACTACATCAACTACGCCCACGCCCGGGTCTTTTCACTTTTCGAAAAGGCGGGCAAAAGCCAGGAAGAGGTCTTCGGCGTTTCGATGGAAGGGCTGGGAGAGGATGCCTACGATCTGCTCTTTACGGCCCTGCTGCTTCCTGAAGTCCTCGAAGACGCCTTCGAGAGCCGGCAGCTGCAGAAAGTGACCGACTATCTGAAATATCTGGCAGGCATGTACCACAAATTCTACTACGACAACCGCATCATCGGCACGCCCCACGAGGAGAAACTGCTGAAACTCTCGGCCATGGTCGCTCTCTCGCTGCGGGTGGGCCTGAAGATGCTCGGCATCAGCGCACTCAAAAAGATGTAGAAGCTCTTTCGAAAACTTCTACATCTTCTCTTTTTTCACGATTGGAACACTCTTTGCTTCATTCATGTTCAAGAGCCCCGGCAAGTTAGCTTGCAAACTGTTCCGGTCAAACCGGGGCTCTTTGAAAAGCGTCGTTA
>NZ_JAOZOZ010000068.1 GCF_029933015.1 Hydrogenimonas sp.
GCAGCAGCGCGGCGGCGACATATTCGAAAATCCTCATCCTCTCTCCTCTCCAAGAATCGCATCGACGACGATCTTCGCCCCTTTCGGCTCGATCAGGTCGGCCAGATTCTCGGAAACCGACGCGATGTCGCTTTCCAGAATCTCCAGAAGAACGCCGCTCTCCAGCGCCTCCTGGCGAACGACCCATCCGGCGCGGCGCTCGGCGAGATAGCGGGCGTTGTGGTACTGATGGTCGCCGGCGGCGTAGGGGTAGGGAACGAAAAGGGTGGGAATGCGGTTGGCGGCCAGTTCCCAGAGAGTGCTGGCGCCGGCGCGGCTGACGGCGCAATCGGCGGCGGCGATCTTTGTATGGATCGCTCTGTCGAAAGCGAAAACGTCGGCCTCGATGCCGAGCGACCCGTAGGCATCCCTGATGCGCTCGTAATCGGAAGCGCCCGTCTGATGAATGATGGCGATACCGCGGCGATGCAGACGGGGGGCCATCTTCAGAGCGAAGTCGTTGATGGCCCGGGCACCCTGGCTGCCTCCCAGAAATATGACACTTTTGATCTCTGTGCGAATCCGTGCCGTCTCGAAAAAGATATCGGCCACCGGATAGTCGATTCTCCCTTCTCCGTAGGAGGAGAAAAAGCGTCGCGCGAAGGGTTTCAGAAGCCTGTTGAGACGACCGCTGACGGCGTTTTGCTCGTGGATATAGAGGGGGATACCCGAAAGAATCGCTGCGAAGGAGGCGGGTGCCGCCGAAAAGCCTCCCACGCTCAGTACGGCTTGGATACGATGTTTTTTCATGAAATGGCGGGCCCGCTTCGCGGCTTTGAGCATCTGCAGAATGGACGACATCTTTTCGAAGCCTCTGCGATTCACGACACCCCGTGTCGGCAGAAAGAGACGGTTCTCAAACGTCTCGTCGTCACCGAACCACGCCCGATCCTGGCCACTTTCGCTGCCGATGTAGAAGGGTCGGATACCTCGCCCCAGAAGCTCCTCTTTCACCGCACGCACGATCGCCAGATGTCCGCCCGTACCGCCGCCGGTTAGGAGTATTGAGTGTTGAGTGTTGAGTGTTGAGTTTTTGGGACTCAAAATTTATCGCTCCGTGGCTTTGGCGTACTCTTTTTCCAGCATGTCGAGCAGGGCGTCGTAGGTGATGTCGGGAGTCTGGGCCAGGATCTCCTGGAGCACCACGTTGTCCTCCCTGCCGTTCCAAACCTTGGTGTAGGTGCCCTCTTTGTAGCCGTGCTGCTGGCGAAACTGGTTGAGGGCGTTTTTGCCGATATAGAGACGGTAGAGCTCGCCGAAATCCATCCCCACCGCATCGACACACTCCCAGAACTGCTCCAGCAGCTCTTCGAGGTATTCGCGACTGTCGCTTTTGATCAGAGCCAGCGCCATCAGGTTTTCGAAGGGCTCCAGCAGCGTTTCGATGCGGGCGTCGTCCTTTTCGCTCCACGACTCCGGCAGTCTGACGGCGCTCTCTTTCATCGTCGTCAGCGCCAGTTTCGCCGCCTCTTCAGGCGTATTGAAACGCAAAATGTAGCTCATCACGAAATGCCAGATATCGACCATCTCGATCCTGATGTTCTCCAGATCGATCCCGCCGGCGATGTTTTTCCAGTGTTTCCACGAAAAGCTGTCGATCAGTTCCGCACTCTCCATGACGATGCAGCGCTTCCAGTTGATCACCTTTCCCTGCTTCGTCACACCTTCCCGCCACCTGGGTCCGTTGGTATCGTCGTTCAGCCGGTTCTGCAGGGCGAACATCTCTTTCAGTTTTTTAAGCTTGTCATCCATCTCGACTCCTCATAGTTATGCAAATCCCTGACGTTCCTCATCAATGGAACGTCATCTCGAAAGCGTCGGCTTTCGTAGCTTCAGGGAGATGTGGGAAACGCTCAGTCCCCGCCAAGCCGATGGGCTTTGCCCATGGCTTGTTTCATTCATAATTTCGCTTCTTTGCTCATGGAGAGCGCCAGACCGATGCCGACCGACAGGGCGACGATCTGGGATCCCCCGTAGCTCAGAAAGGGCACGGCGATTCCCTTGAGCGGAATGACGCCGCTGATGCCCAGCGCGTTGATCAGAAAGGCGAACCCTATGATCATCGCAAGACCCGAACAGTAGAGATAGTAGATGTTGTTCCTGACCCTGCCCGCGATCTTCAGCAGCCTGTATATCACGAAAAGCAGCAGCATGACCACGGCCAGCACACCCACGACACCGATCTCCTCGGC
Organism: Hydrogenimonas sp.; assembly: GCF_029933015.1. Classification (GTDB taxonomy): domain Bacteria; phylum Campylobacterota; class Campylobacteria; order Campylobacterales; family Hydrogenimonadaceae; genus Hydrogenimonas. The sequence goes on from NZ_JAOZOZ010000068.1 coordinate 2,232, forward strand.
CATCCCCGCCAGTACGAAGTCGGTATGCACTTCACTCAGAAAACCCAGCTTCAGCACGCCGTTGCCCAGCCCCACGCCAAAAAGCCCTCCATGATGGATCGCATGAAGCGAGTTGCTCACCTGGTAGGGCTCTTCGGCCAGGCTCACTTTCGGAACCGCATGGGCCCACTGGGGGAAAATCTTCGCGATGGCGTTCTGGAGCATGAACCACCATCCCTTGAAGCGTTCGATCCGGTGGGGCGAGGTGACGATGAAGCCCACGACCCCCACCAGTGCCACCAGAATCGAAAGACCGAAGATCCGTATGCTGCTTCCTGCGAAAATCATCATGAACAGAAGCGTCGCCGCCAGCACGACCACCTGTCCCAGGTCGTTCTGGAAGATCGCGATGATGAACATGATCGCGGCGAAGACGATGATATAGGGCAGCAGCAGAAACAGCTCCTCTTTGAGCGTGTAGCGCACATCCTCGGAGCGTGCCGCGTGTTTTGGCAGAACGCGCCTGGAGAAGCTCCACGCAAGGAAAAAGACGAAACCCACCTTGAAAAACTCCACGGGCGCCAACGATACGGGACCCAGCCGGATCCACCGCTTCGCCCCGCCCACCTCTCTGGCGATCTGCTCGGGCAGGAAGGGGGTGGCGACCATCAGCAGAGCGGAAACGATCAGCAGCGTGAAGCCGATCCATACCACGGTCCTGCCCGGATCCTGCCGAGCTATGAACCACATCAGAACGATTCCCGCCATCCCCGCCACGAACTGGCGAAGCAGAAAATGGTAGGGCGGTGCATTGTAGAGAAGTACCGTATAGGCCGAAAGCGAATAGCTGAAAATGATGCCGATCACGATCAGTGTGACGGCGGCGAGAAAGAGTGGGCGATCGATCATACGGTTTGTTCTTTTGAAATGGCATTGGAATTTTGTTATTATATGTAATGTTAACTGATAAGAAGGTTTGCTTTTCACGCATTTTTTCCATACCTTTCGTTACTCTCTCTCTTCTCTTTTTCGCAGGTTGCGAAACCCCGGTCACGAAAGAGGAGAAAAAGGCCAAAGAGCCGAAATTTCTTCGCTATACCGTCAAATCCTACATGCAGACCATCCAGATCCTGGACAATCTCGGCTATACGAAAAAAGCCTTCGAAAAAGGGCTCGAAACGATCCCAAACATCGAACTGACCCGCATCTCGAGACGATGGTCCGACGAGGCGAAGAACATCCCCATCGAAGTGAAAAAGAGTATCTTCCTGAGACTTCTGGCGTCCGGTGCGCTGAGGGCGAACCGGGAGATCGCCGAAGAGCGCCGGAAACTGATGGACATTCTCAAAAAAATCCCGGAAGCCCCCGTCTCCAGAAAAGAGAGCCGATGGCTCAGAGAACTCGCCCTCAAATACAAGGTCATCAAAAAAAGAAACGATATACTCACGCCCCAAAAGCTCAAAGAGCTCACGCTGCGGGTCGATATCGTCCCCCCTTCACTGATTCTCGCCCAGGGCGCGGTGGAGAGCGGCTGGGGGACCTCCCGTTTCGCCGCCGAGGGAAACGCTCTCTTCGGGCAGTGGAGTTTCAGCGAAACCTCCATCAAGCCGAAAGAGCAGAGAACCCGGCTTGGCAACTACGGCCTCGCCTCTTTCCGGACACCTCTCGACTCGATCCGGGCCTACCTGCTCAACCTCAACACCCATCCGGCCTACCGCCGGTTTCGCGAGCTGAGAGCCAGACTCCGCAGTGAAAATCGACCGCTCTCCGGCACGGAGCTGGCCCCGACGCTCGAGAGCTACTCCGAAAGGGGCGAAGCCTATATCCAGGAACTCCTCACGGTGATCCGCGCCAACAACCTCCAATGGCTCGACAGGGCGAAACTGAGCGACAACGCTCCTGTTATCATCCATCCGGACGCCTGATTTTTCCTTTTTGGGAACGTTTTTTGCTTGTTTTCATGCAACCCAACGGAAGGATTTTGTAATGGAGATAAGCCGCGTCCACGGACTGATGGCCAGGGGACTCGATTACCGCGCGCTGCGCCAGGATATGATCAGCTCCAACATCGCCAATGTCGACACACCCAACTACAAAGCCCGGGATATCTCGTTCGAAAACCTTCTCGTCGACGAAAAACGGCGCATCTTTCCAAAACGCTCCGCCACACTCGAAATGGCCGTCACCGACAGTCACCATATCCGTTCCCCTCATGCGACCGGCGGCGAAAAAGCGGAAATCTTCTTTCGCGACGGACATCTGGCACGCAACGACGGCAACACGGTGGATCTGGACGTGGAGACGACCGAAATGGCGAAAAACACGGTCATGTACAACGCCCTGGTCGCCGCGCTCAAAAAAGACAGCGCCATCTTCAGAAGCGTCCTCGACGCATCGGCCAAAATATAAGTAGGAGGAAGTCGCCATGGCATTCCTGAACAGTTTCGACATCAACGGATACGGTCTTTCTGCCCAGCGCTTCCGCGTCAACGTCATCAGCGCCAACATCGCCAACGCCAACACGACCCGCACCGACGAGGGTGGCCCCTACCGGCGGCGCGAAGTGGTTTTCAAGGCTTTCAATTTCGATAAAGTTTTACAGAGTAAAATAGGTAAAGATACGGAACTGCTCCCCTACTCCGACCCGCTGGAGGAAGGAACCGGGGGCACAAGCGCCAACCCGCCGGTCATGGGCGTCCTCGTGGACAAAGTGGTGCGCGACGACAGGGAACCGAAAATGAAATACGATCCCTCCCACCCCGACGCCAACGCCGAAGGGTATGTGGCCTATCCGAACATCAACCCGGTCATCGAAATGGCCGATCTTATCGAAGCGACCCGCGCCTATCAGGCCAACGTCGCGGCTTTCCAGAGTGTCAAAGCGATGGCCACCAGCGCCATCGACATCTTAAGAGCGTAAGAACAGGGAGTATCATGGACAAAAACGTTCAAGGCATCGGCCAACAACTCTCCACCAGCGACCTTCTGCAGGGCAAAAACAAAACGGCCAAAACGGAAGGGAAGGATTTCGGCGACGTTCTGAAAGAGACGCTGAACGAAGTCAACGAGCTGCAGAAAGAGGGACAGAAGGCGATGAGCGATATCGCGACGGGCCAGGTGAAGGATCTCCATCAGGCCGCCATCGCCATCGACAAAGCCGAACTCAGTATGAAAATGATGCTCGAAGTACGCAACAAGGCGATCAATGCGTACAAAGAGATCCTCAGAACCCAGATCTAACTTCAGACGAACACTACGACGTGTCGCCCATCTTCTCATCTTCCAGCGAACTCGACAAACGGATCGGCAAGAAGACAAAACTTCTCGTCCTGCTGATACTGCTGGTGATCGGCGTGCTCGTTTTCGTCGCGTCGATCTTCCACACGGCCGTAGGGAGCCGGCACATCCCCAAACTCATCAGCAGCGAAACCAACCGTGCCCTTCGCGGCAGCATCGTCAGCAAGGAGGGTTTCAAACTCGCCTTCAGCCAGAAACTCTACAAGGCGATGATCAACACCAACAACATCGATCCCGACAAAAAGGAGCTCTTCGTCAATCTCTTCAGCATCTACAGCGGCATCCCGGCGGAAGAGATCGAAAAGAGGCTGAGAAAAAAGGGCAACGTGGTCCTCTCCTACTCCATCGACGCCAACCGGGCCAAATACCTCAAGGAGCTCGCCAGAAAACTCAGGCTGCTGAAGGTCTTCATCCCCTACCAGACCAAAAGCGGCCGCATCATCAAATACGGCCTCAGCATCACGGAAAGCGGCGAGTCGAGAATCTTCGCCTACAAAGATATCCTGACACCCGTCATGGGATACATGCGCAAACGGGAGGAGGACGGCTTCACCCGGCCCGCCGGCGTCAAGGGACTGGAGAAGTACTACGAAGAGGAGCTGCGCCCGATCCAAAACGGCCTCGTCAAAGGGGAGCGCGATATCGGCAACACGATCATTCTCAACGCCGACAGCTTCGTCCGCCCGGCCATCGACGGGATGACGATCCACCTCAACATCGCCGTCGGCCTTCAGAAGGCCCTCGAAGCGCTGCTGGACAACGCGAAAAAGGAGCACGACGCCAAGGAGGTGATCGCCTGCATCATGGAGGCCGAAAGCGGAAAGATCCTCTCCATCGCCACTTCCAACCGCTACGACCCCGACTATATCCGCAAAAGGGACTACCCCTCCCTCAACGTCGCCGCGGTGGAGTATACCTACGAGCCGGGATCGGTCATGAAGCCGATCACCTTCGCCCTGCTGCTGAGACACCACAAGGTCAACCCGATGGAGGTGGTGCGCACATGGAACGGCCGCTTCAAACTCGGCAGAAAGGTGATCACCGACGAACACAAAGAGGCGTGGATGAGTGCCGAAAACGTCATCGTCTACTCCTCCAACATCGGGATCGCCCAGCTGGCCCAGCGCCTCGACGGTATCGACTTCGTCGAGGGGCTGAAGGATTTCGGATTCACCGAGAAGACCGGAATCGATCTGCCCTACGAGCACAGAGGCATCATGCCCCACGTCACCCAGATGGAGAGCGAAATCTACAAGGCGACCGTCGGGTACGGCTACGGGATGCGGGCCACCCTGATGCAGCTGGTGCGCGCCTACAACGTCTTCAACAACAAAGGCCGCCTGGTGGAGCCGAAGATCGTCTCGGACATCGTCGATCCGATGGGCAGACACTATCCCGTCATGAAAAACGGAGAGGATAGGCAGATCATTCCTCCCGCCACCGCTTTCAAGATGCTGAGAATCCTGGAAAAGGTCGTCGCCAAGGGAACCGGTACCAAAGCACAGATACCGGGTGTTCAGGTGGGAGGCAAGACAGGAACGGCCCATATCGCGTCGAAAAAGGGAGGCTACGCGAGGCTCTACAACAGCTCCTTCATCGGCTTCGCCAACGACAAAACCCACCGCTACACGATCGGCGTGCTGGTGAGACAGGCGAAGAAACCCTACCACTACTTCGCGGCGATGTCCGCCGTCCCCGTCTTCAGGCAGATCGTCGAACTGATGATCGAACAGGGCGAACTGGTTCCCGACCCCTCACTGGGCGTCTACGCCAAACTGAAAAAACACCACTGAGCCGATCATCTCTCCGGCTCTTCACCGGAGGCTATATCCAGATGTTGTCGATCAGACGGGTATGGCCTACCCGAGCGGCCACGAGGATGATCGTCTCTTTGAGCTTCACCCTCTCCAGCGGTCTGAAATCGCGGTCGACGACGGCGATATACTCCACGTCGATCTCTCTCATCATATCCTCCATCGCCAGTCGGATCGCCTCCGCGTCGGTCTCACCGGCCATGACCAGCCGCGACGCCCGCTTCAGAGACCGGGAGATGCTCAGGGCCCTCTCTCTCTCCTCCGGGCTCAGATAGACGTTTCGGCTGCTGAGCGCCAGACCGTCCTCTTCCCTGACCGTATCGACAGGGACGATCTCTACGGACATAAAAAAGTCCTCGACCATCTTTTGCAGAATTCTCAGCTGCTGGGCATCCTTCTTGCCGAAATAGGCACGGGTGGGACGGATCAGGTTGAAGAGTTTCATCACCACCTGTACGACACCGTCGAAATGGCCGGGACGCCGATGGCCTTCGAGGATGTAGCCCAGATAGGCGGGCGCTTTGAGTTTCACCTCGTCGTCATGGTACATCGCACCGATTTCCGGCATGAAGAGAGCGTCCACACCCGCCAGATCGCAGATCTTCCTGTCCGCCTCTTCGCGCCTGGGGTATTTCTCCAGATCCTCTCCGGGCAGGAACTGGGTCGGATTGACGAAAACCGAAACGACCACGTGGTCGTTTTCCGCCCGGGCCTGGCGGATCAATGTCAGGTGTCCCTGGTGCAGTGCACCCATCGTCGGGACGAAACCGACACTCCCTTCCATTTTCCCTCTGAGGGCTTGCATCTCTTCGATATTTTTGATAATTTGCACAGGAAGCCTTTTGGGTATAATTCCAATAAATTTTATAACAATTATAGCAAGGACATAGAGTGGACAGCTACGAATTTTCGGAACTTATGAAAAAACTTCAGACAAAAATAGAGAATATCAGAAACATCATCAAGCCCGAAGAGATAAAAAAACGCCTCGAAGAGATCTCTGAGATGGAGATGCAGGAGGATTTCTGGAGCGACGCAAAGAAAGCGGGCGAGATCCAGAAGGAGAAAAACCG
>NZ_JAOZOZ010000069.1 GCF_029933015.1 Hydrogenimonas sp.
GTTTCGTCTATCAGGATGCCGACAAAGTGAAAGAGGAGGAGGTGAAAAACGCCGAACTCAAGTCCGAGCGTGAAGCGAGTGAACAGGAGAAGAAAGACCTGGAGATCGCCTGGAAAGTGGCGGCGCTCACCAAATCCAACTGTGTCGTCTACGTCAAAAACGGCGCCATGGTGGCCGTGGGCATGGGGATGACCAGCCGGGTCGACGCGGCCCGCTGCGCGCTCAAAAAGGCCGAGGAGATGGGTCTGGACGTGACGGGCGCGGCGATGGCGAGCGAGGCTTTTTTCCCGTTTAGAGACTCCATCGACGCGGCGGCCGCGGCGGGTGTGACGGCGATCATCGAGCCCGGCGGCTCGATCCGCGACGACGAGGTGATCGAGGCGGCGAACGAACACGGCATCGCCCTCTACTTCACCGGCGTGCGCCACTTCCTGCACTGATCCATCGGGAGGCGGCTGCCGCCTCCGCACCACCCAAGGAGAGCCGATGCGCTTTCTCACTCTGTTTCTACTCTCTCTTTCCCTTCTTCAGGCCGAACCGAAGACCTATGCCTACCGATGCGACGACGGCTTCGATTTCGTCATCCGTTTCGAAGAGGGCCGGACCTGGCTCTTCGCACCCGGTTTCGGCGGTCAGCTGCTTTTCATCGAAAAAGGGCCGAGAGGCGGGACGCTCTACGAGGGGGACGGGGCGATTCTGGATTTCAGAGGGCGGGATGCCGCACTGATTCTGAAAGGCGAAACGCACGAAAACTGCCGAAACGACCGAAAAAGGGCGATCTGGGAAGATGCCAAACTGCGGGGTGTCGATTTTCGCGCCGTGGGGAACGAACCGCCGTGGATTCTGGAGATCACCGGCGAGCGGCTCGATTTCTATTTCGGCTACGACAGGCGCCATTACCGTTTCGAAGCTTCCCCCAAGAGCGACGCCCAAAAGAGGGTGACGCGCTACGAGTCCAAAGGCTCGAAAATACCTTTCCAAGTGATACTTCAACCGGGGCCCTGTGCCGATTCGATGGCCGATGAAAGCTACGAGACGAAAGTCTCCGTGACTTTCGGCGGCAGGAGGCTACAGGGCTGCGGCCAGGCGCTGCACTGATATAGGTCTCATTACCTTTTCAACCCTTCAAACCATGCCAGTTCGTCGAGCTTCTCCCACGGATAGTCGGGATACCCCACCTGGCCTCTGGCCGCGATGTCGGCGTAGAGAAACGTGGTTTCGGAGGGGCTGTCGAGACCGAATCTCTCCGTGATCCACGCCGGGGTGAGGGGGAATCTCTCCGCGATCTTTTCGGAGAGCTCTTCATCTTTAAGGGGGGTGAGCGCCGTACTCATCGTATCGACGGTGACGCTGAGGGGATTGGCGCGGCCGATGACGTAGGCCAGCTCCACGATCGCCTTTTTCGCCAAACCGGCGGCGACGATGTGTCTGGCGAGCCACCTTGCGGCGTAGAGGCCCGATCGGTCGACTTTGGTGTAGTCCTTGGAGCTTTGGGCCCCGCCGCCGACGGGAGCGTAGGCGCCGTAGGTATCCGCGACGATCTTTCGGCCCGTGGTTCCGCTGTCGGCCAGGGGGCTGTGATTGACGTAGCGGCCCGTTCCGTCGATGAAAAACTCGCACGTCTCCTCGTCGAAGAGGGGGTCGTTTTCCAAAGTCTCCAGGATGACGCCCTTGACGATAATGCGCGCTTCCTCGATATCCAGATGGGCCGCGTGGGGTACGGCGGCGACGATTTTGCGGATGGCCCGGGGACGGTTGGCGTCGAAGTTCTCTTTGGTGCCGTAGTCGATCGTCACCTGGGTTTTGATATCGACACCGAAACGGTCGGGATGTTCGAGGGCATGGGCATAGAGCGCGTCTCGGATCTTTCTGGCGTACTCCAGCGCCGCGGGCATCAGGGTCGGGGTTTCGTCGGTGGCGAAGCCGATCATCATCCCCTGATCCCCCGCACCGATCTCGCCCCCCTCCCGGTCGACCCCGATACTGATGTCGGGAGACTGTTTCGAGACGAGCACGCGGATGTCCGTCGCGTCGGGATAGAGGGTCTGGCTTTCGTCGAACCCGATTTCCGGGTACCCGATGGCGCTCAGCGCGTCGATGGCGCAGAGACGGTAGAAACCTTCGCCTATGTCGATGTCCGTGCGTACCTCTCCTCCGATGACGATATGTTTTCCGCTGATGAAAACCTCCGTGGCCACCCTGGCCTTCGGATCGAGTTCCAGCAGCCGGTCGACGATCGTGTCGGCGATGATGTCGGCGCATTTGTCGGGATGGCCCGCCGAAACCGATTCTGAAGTGAAGAGATACATGCATACTCCTTCCAAGCTTTTTCGTAGCGTACCCCAATGAAGCTAAAAGTGGTATAATTTATCGAAACCTACGACCAACCAATCACAGAAGGAGAGTACGATGGCCGACCTGGATCTCGAATTTTTCAAGAAACGTCTTTTGGAAGAGAAAGAGAGGATTTTGAAGAACATCGAAGCGATCAGCGACGAGCTCGCGACGATTTCGGCGGAGGACGAGATCGACGATATCGAAGATATGGCCGAACTCAAGATCGACAACGATCGCGACAAGGAGGTGCTGCGCATCCTGCTTCAGCAGCTCAAGGATGTCAACGACGCCCTGAAAAAGATCGAAACCGGCACATACGGGATCGACGAAGAGACGGGAAAACCGATTCCCGAAGAGCGCCTGAGGGCCAACCCCGCCGCCAGGAGTGCGGTATCCTGAAACCCGAAAAGGAGGTGATGCCATGATTCTCTCGAGTCCTGCTTTCGAAAACGGAGGGTTCATTCCCGCCCGATATACGTGTGACGGTGCCGACGTGTCGATTCCCCTGGAGTTCGCCGATGTACCGGAGGGGACGAAGAGTCTGGCGCTCATCATGGACGATCCCGACGCGCCGATGGGGATATTCGTCCACTGGGTCATCTACAACATTCCGGCCGATGTGACTTCGCTTCCGGAAGGGATCCCCAACGAACCCTATCTATCCGAAGGGATACGTCAGGGAGTCAACAGCTTCGGAAATATCGGATATGGCGGCCCCTGTCCTCCCAACGGAGCGCATCGGTACATGTTCAAACTCTACGCGCTCGACATCCCTCTGGAGATCGACGCGGGTCTGACGAAACATCAGCTGCTCTCCCAGATGGACGGCCACGTGATCGACGGAGCCGGTCTGATGGGAATCTACGAGCGCTGAAGGCGCCTTCGGGCCATGGAAATGGCCGCTTTGACCGCCTCGATGTAGCTTTTCAGATTGACGGGGCGGTCCGGCAGATAGGCGATATCGAAAGCGGTGCCGTGGTCGACGGATGTGCGGACGATGGGCAGATTGAGCGAGACGTTGATGCTCTCGTCGAAGTAGAGCGCCTTGAGGGGGGCGAGCCCCTGGTCGTGGTACATCGCCACGTAGTATCGTAAATTTTCGCGCATCTTCGGCGTGAAAGCGACGTCCGGCACCAGCGGACCCACAAAGGGAGTGTTGAGTGCTGAGTGTTGAGTGTTGAGTAGATTATTGGCTTTCTGGATAGCTTCTTCGATGATGCGTTCCTCATCTCCCAGAACGCCGTGATCCCCGGCGTGGGGATTGAGACCCAGCACGCCGATCTTTTCGGCCTCCGTCTCTCTTTGAAAATCGAGAAGGAAGGATAGGAGTCTCTCTTTTTCGATCTTAGCAGGAACCTCTTTGAGGGGGATGTGTTCGGTGAAGAGGGCGACGTAGAGCTCTTCGCATCCGAGCATCATGATGGCGTCACGTCCGAAAAAGTCCCGCAGGGCGTCGGTGTGGCCTTTGTAGGGGATGCCCGCTTTCATCCAGGCCTCCTTGTGGATGGGCAGGGTGACGACGGCGCTGCAGACTCCTTTTTCGGTATGCTCCACCGCTTTTTCGAACGAGGCGAAACTGTAGCGTCCCGATGCGGCGTCGACGCTGCCTGGCGAGATGGTGAAGTGCGCCGCGTCGGGCGCTATATGCCGAAAATCGGAGGGTAGGGCGGTATGGAGGCGTTTTGCCGCCTGTTCGGCCATGTCGTAGCCGACGAAATAGACGGGACGGCAAAAAGAGGTAACGGTGTCGTGAGCCTGAAGGGCGATCTCGATACCGATCCCGTTGAGATCGCCGATGCTGACGGCGACGAGAGGTTTTTCGCTCATCGTCGCAGGAGTTTCAGCATCTCCCGGACCGCCTCCTCCAGACCTGTGAAGACACTGCGGGCGACGATGCTCTGGCCGATGTTGAGTTCCCCGATCGCTTCGATATCGACGATGGCGTGGACGTTCTGATAGTTCAGGCCGTGGCCCGCCGCCACTTCGAGGCCGAGAGAAGCGGCGTGGTCGGCGGCGCCTTTGAGCGTTTCGACGCTCTCGTCCAGTTTGGTTCGCAGCGTATGCCTGGGCAGCTCCAGCGATTCGATGGAGTGGTGGGAGTGGGGAAGGTTGGAGTGGAGCATCGCGTAGATGTTCGCGTAACTTCCCGTATGCAGCTCTACCCAGTCCGCGCCGAGCGCGTCGGAACGGGAGATGATCTCCAGATCGGGATCGATAAAGAGCGAAACCTCGATCTCATGGGCATGGAGCTTCTCGATGGCGGCCAGCGTCCTTTCTTCATATTTGAAAATATCAAGCCCCCCTTCGGTCGTCACCTCTTCACGTCTTTCCGGAACGAGGGTGGCGCGGTGGGGTTTGAGGCGGCAGACGATGTCGACGATATCCTCGTCGATGGAGCACTCCATGTTGACCGGCAGAGGGCTGAGTTCCACGATGCGTCTGGCATCTTCGTCGTGGATGTGCCGCCGGTCTTCCCTCAGGTGGATCGTGATCTGGTCGGCTCCGGCCCTCTTGACGATGCCCAGCGCCTCCACCGGGTCGGGATCGTTGATTTTTCTAGCTTCGCGCAGCACGGCGATATGGTCGATATTGACGCCCAGTTTTATCATCAGTACATCTCCCTCAAATAGCTGTAGATTTTTTGTGCGACCACTTTGTAACCCCGGTCGTTGGGGTGGACGTGATCGTTTTTGAGATCTTCGTTTTTCAAAACGGGACCGAAAACGTTGGGAATGTAGAGCGCTCCCGTCTTCTTCGCCACATCCTCATAGAGACCGATATCCGAGGATATCATCAGCTCGATCAGATCCATATCCGGTACGCCGACGATGACGGGTTTGGCCCCCGCTTTTTTGACGAGCTCCACCATTTTGACGAGATTCTCTTCGATTTTGTCCCGTTTTCTTCCCATCAACACATCGTTCATCCCCACGGCCAGAATGACGATGTCGGGTTTGTAGCGCTGCAGCACCGAGGGGAGGCGACGGAGTGCGTTTGCGGTCGTCTCTCCCGGGACACCCGCGTTGATGACGTCGATGCCGAGCATCTGCGAAAGCTGCGCCGGATAGCTGAACCCCTCCGTCGCTCCGGTCCCTGCGGTCAGGCTGTCGCCGAAGGCCACGATGACGGGAGGTTTGTCGCCGAAATATGTGGCCGTCTCCGTCGTCTCTTCGAATATTTCGTTCTCCATTTTGTGTTTGTTGTAGAAATGAAGACCTATGAAGATGACGACGATCAGGGCGATGATCTCCATTTTGCTCAGATTCATAGTCGATCCGCCTTTTTTTCAGACATTATAGTACAAATCTATATCGGCTTTTTTTCCCGTTTGCTGTAGAAGTCGCGTTTGAACGCTCCGTAGCGTCCCGCCAGGATCGCTTCCCGCGCTTCGCCCACCAGCCGGAGATAGTAGTGGAGATTGTGGAGGGAGGCGAGCCTGAAATAGGTGAGCTCCCTGGCGCGGTAGAGATGGTTGAGGTAGGCCCGGGTGTAGCGGCGGCAGGTATAGCAGTCGCACTCGGGATCGATCGGCGATGCGTCTTCCTTGTAGCGGGCCGCCTTGATGTTGACCTTGCCGAAGGAGGTGAAGAGCGTGCCGTTTCGTGCGTTGCGCGTGGGCATGACGCAGTCGAACATGTCGATGCCCCGTTCGATGTTTTCCACCAGATCCTCCGGTGTGCCGACACCCATCAGATAGCGCGGCTTGTCGGAGGGCATGAAAGGGGTCGTGAACTCCACCGTGTCGTACATCGCCTGGTTCGCCTCGCCGACACTGAGCCCGCCGATGGCGAAGCCGTCGAAATCCATGGCGCAGAGCGCTTCGGCGGAGATCTTTCGAAACTCCGGATCGGTGCCTCCCTGGATGATGGCGAAGATATTCTGATCGATGCCCGTGCCGTGCTCCTGTTTGAAGCGGTGGTAGGTGATCGACTCCCTGGCCCATCGGGTGGTGCGGTCGATGGAGACGGCGATGCGCTCCTTCGTGGCGGGCAGGGCGACCAGATCGTCGAGGATCATCATGATGTCGCTGCCCAGGTTGTACTGGATGTCGAGGACCTTGGATGGGGTGAAGTAGTGCTTGCTGCCGTCGATGTGGCTGCGAAAGAGGATCCCTTCGTCGTCGGGTCTGCTGATGTCGCTGAGGCTGAAGGCCTGGAAACCGCCGCTGTCGGTAAGGAAACTGCGGTCGTATCCGGTGAAACCGTGGAGTTTTCCCATTTTTGCCACCGTTTCGTCGCCGGGACGCAGATAGAGGTGGTAGGTGTTGGCCAGGATGATCTGCGTATCGAGAATCTCACGCATATCGTCGGTATCGAGCGCCTTGACGACGGCACTGGTGCCGACCGGCATGAAGATGGGTGTGCGAATGGTGCTGTGGGCCGTGGTGAGTGTGCAGGCGCGGGCTTTGCCGTCGACGGCGTCGATGGAAAATTTCATATCGGTTTTCCTGTTTCGCTATAATTGCCTTTTTGAAGCCGAAAACAGAGCGTAATAAAAGGCGGTGCGGAAGTCATGAAAAAAATCTTGATCATTGCTGATGGAATTGTAGCAAAACATTTTCTGCAGCGTATCAGCGAGACCTTCATCAGCACCAACGAATATACGATCATCACGCTGGACCGTTCGATACTTCCCGAAAAGCACCCCTCCAACTTCGTCACCTACCAGTTCGACCCCACCAGCTACATCAAGCTTTCGAAAATACTCAAACGCGATTTCGACGATATCTTCATCGTCATGAAAAACCGTGTCGACGCGGAGGGGACCTATCTGAACATCCGACGGGACAACCCCGTCACGCGCATCACCTTTTTCAACCGCTGGGACATCGAGTTCAGCAAAGACAATCTCTTCAACGACCAGAACCTCATCAACATCAACGCCAACGAGCTGATCGCCAGCCGCCTCTACGATTTTCTGCCCAACGTGCCGGTCGTCGCCCAGAACGTGGGGCTCGGCCAGGGTGAGATCATGGAGGTTCTGGTCCCCTTCGGCAGCGCCTACGTCTATCGGCATATCGGCACGATCATCCAGAACCAGTGGCGGATCGTCGCGCTCTATCGGGGGAACCAGCTGCTGCTCTCCAAACCCTCGCTGATGATCAAGCCCAACGACCTGCTGCTGCTTGTGGGCAAACCCTCCGTGCTGGAGTCGGTTTTCAGGGCGATCAAGCAGGAGCTGGGGCAGTTTCCGGCACCTTTCGGCGAAAATCTCTATATCTACATGGACATGAGCCGGGAGGATCGCGACTGCATACTCAACTGTCTGGAGCAGGTGAAGTATCTGCACAAAAGGATCAAAGGGCGGAAACTGGTGGTCAGGGTCACCAGCCCCACCGATGCCGATCTTTTGGAGACGATCAAAAAGCTCGATTCCGAGAGTGTCGAATGTATCGTCGACTTCAGGAACACTCCCCCCGAAAAACTGATCGCCGAAGATGTGGAGGAATACAACATCGGCCTCATTATATGCGGCAGGGATATTTTCAGCGACAGAGGATACAGGGAGATCTTCTACAGGCTGCGCAAACCGGTGCTGCAGTTCAGCGATATTTCGCTGATGCAGCTGAAAAAACTGGTGCTCATCCTTTCTGACGACAAGAGCATGGAGATCATCTCCGCCACGGTTTTCGACGTCGCCTCCCAGCTGGGAGTCGATATCGAGCTGCTCGATTACGAACCCGACAGCGATTTCGAAAAGAAACGCTTCATTCTCAACCACTACGAAAACCTCTCGAGCATATTCTCCAAGAGCCTCCAGATCCGCCAGGAGAACAGAAACCCGATCCGCCAGCTGGCCCACGAAGAACCCTTTCTGCAGGTCATCCCCTTTACCGACAAGATCCTGCAGAACCGTCTTTTTTCCTACTTCAGCACCGATGTGGAAAAACTCTACTTCAAACTCTCCCACAACCCCCAGCTCTTCGTACCGGTCGATATCGAGTGACGACTCAAAATTTTTCGGCGAAAACCGATCTTTCCGAAGATACAAAGCGCATTTTTACCAATATTTAAGTAAAATATCATCTGT
>NZ_JAOZOZ010000070.1 GCF_029933015.1 Hydrogenimonas sp.
TATTTGATCGTGTTGATCCGGTCGATGACGATCTCTTCGGTCAGCTTCTCCTTTCCCTGCCTCAGGGCGTCCAGCGCCGCCTCTTTGGCGATGCGACCCAGCTCGTAGCCGTTCATGCCCGACATGTATCGGGTGATGCGGTCGATGTCGATCTTTTCGTGGGGTTTCTCCAGGATCTTCCTGGCGAAGAAGCGGCGCGCCTCGCGGTCGAGTTCCGGGACCTCCACGCTCTGGTCGATGCGTCCGGGATGGGTCAGATCTTCGGGGACCTCTTCGATATCCCGGGCCGTCGCGATCGTGAAGATGTAGTTGTCCGGTTCGGCCGGGGCCCGGTCGATCATGTCGCAGAGGGTTCCTGTGGGGATGTGGGTGTAGTTGCCCTCGATCACCCCTTTCGTGTCGACACCCTCCAGCACCACGATCACGGGGGCGGCGATTCGCGCCCTGCCGTAGACCTCCTGGATCAGCACCTCGTCGAAGAGATCGACACTGCGCAGATAGATGTAGGGAAGTCCCGCCTCTTTGGCGAAGGCTTTGACCAGCATCGTCTTTCCGACACCCTCGGGACCGTAGAGCAGCAGTCCTTTGGGGAGCGTGATGCCGAAATGTTCGAGACCCTTGTCGTTCTGAAGCACTTTGATGATCGACTTGAGCTCCTTTTTGACACGTATCTGCCCCGCCACATCCTTGAATCCGATGCGCGACGCGCGGATCGAGAGGCGGTCGGCGTAGGGGGTACGGTGTTCGGGAGGCTGGGTCTCGACCTCTTTGATCGAATCGATCAGGAGCGTCGTCTGCCTCTTGCCCTTTCGGGTTTTCCAACCCAGATCGAAACGGCGTTCGAATTTCACGAAATATTTGAGATCGAAGGAGAGATCGAAAAACTGCTCCAGCCAGGTTTCGGCCCTGGGTGAGAGAGCTATGATACATTTTTCCGCCGTTTCGCAGCTTTCCGCCAGTCTGTCGGCCAGCAGTGCGGGAAGTTTGTGGGCGATGCGTTTGGCGTTGAGATAGGGAGAGAAACCCAGAAGCAGCGCCAGTGCGAGCCGCTCGGGCGATCGGAGCTCGATCTGTGTCAGGGATACGCCGTTGAGCCGCTCGACCGATCGCTGCAGAATACGCTCGGTAATCCGCCAGAGCGCTTTGAGGTCGAGCAGGTAGAAGAGGATCAGATCCCCTTCGCTCAGGACGTTCAGCAGCTCCGCGTCGAAAAGTGCGACCATGTTTCCCTGGGTGTCGGGCACTGCCACTTTGGAGATATCTTCGTAGAATTTTCCCTGGCGCAGAAGCGGATTTTCGTAGTAGGCGTCGACGAACTCCTTCTCGTACCATGTCGGATCGCCCAGGGTGACGGTGAAGAGAAAGAGCGCCTGCCGGTAGCGTCTCTGATCGTCCGGCGCGCCGTCGGCGACGATGGCGGCCACCACCCTCTGGATCGAGTGGTCGGCTTTTTCGATCTCCTCGAAGATCACGACACCGTCGGGATGCTCGGCGATCCATTTCTCCAGTGTCCCGTCTTTGCCCACGAGCCGGTCGATATCGTCGGCGAAGGCGTACTCGCCCATGTGCAGAATCAGGGTTTCGCGTCCCAGATAGCGGCCGACGATCTTCGCGGCGAAATTTTTGCCGCATGCGGGCGGTCCCGCCAGGGCGATGGCCCCTTCGACCCCCTCGAAAAGTCTGACCCGTCCGATCCTCTCGACTGCCAGGTCGAGAAATTCGATCGCTCTGTCCTGTCCTACGATCTCTTTTTTCGCATATGTTCCGAAATTTTCCATCTTTTTACCGTCTTTTCCGTAGTCTTGTCATTATTCTATCATGTATGGACGTTCGGGTGCCTCAGCGCAGGGGGCGGTTGGCGATCATCTCCAGCAGTACCGTGGCGTAGGAGCCTTTGGGGAGCGTGAAGTGGAGTTCGTAGTGCCACTCCTCCTTTCTGTAGCGTCCTTCGATCGCCTCGGGCCAGATCCATGCGTAGCGACGGCCTCCCGGGGCCGGAATCTCTTCGATGAACTCCTTCTCGATCTCCCAGGCCAGACCCGTCGCCTGTTTCGCTTTGCGTCCCGGAAGGATCCCCGTGGGGCTGATATCGCGCTTTGCGAAGCGATCCCCCTCTTCGGAGAGTTCCGAAGCGGTGAAGAGACGTCCGTGGGGGTAGTGCTGCATCACGTCGCCGGGAAGGAGTTTGAAAAAGTGTTTCTGCGCGTGCACCTGCCGGATCGTTTCGTCGTTCCAGACGAAGACCTCTTTCAGCTCTTTGGGTTTGAGCCCTTCGAAGAGGCGCGAGATCTCGATCCGCTTGCTGAGCCAGAGATTGAAAAGATGCGACTGGTAGGCGCTCATCAGAAAATCGCGTTTCTTCCTGTCTCGCATCTTTCTCTTCCCCTCCACGATCTCCCGGGCCGTTTCGTAGTTGTTCCCCTCCCTGCCGAAACGCTGCCAGCCGAAATAGTTGGGCGATCCGTGGGTTTCGATCCACTTCAGCAGCGAGTCGATTTTCGTGGCATCCGTGGGGCTCACCTTTTTGAGACGGATGAAGAAGCGGTTGCCTTTCAGATGCCCCATGCGCAGTTTGTTGTCGTGGCGGGCGGTTTCGAGGATTCTGATCTGTTCGTGGGAGAAATCTTTCAGCGCCTCTTCGTATTTGAAAGGCAGAGATATGTACTGGATCGTCATGGCGTCTCTGTCCTTGAGGCCGGCGTATCCGATATCCCGGACACGAATCCCCAGATGGGAGCTGAGAGTCTCCAGCATCTGCCAGGTCGTCAGCGCCTTTTTCCTCACTTTGAGGATCAGATGCTCACCCTCTCCAGAAAAATCGTAGAGCGGGATCTCGGTGACGACGAAATCGGCCGGGGTCTGTCTGAAATGGAAATGGATCGGTGCGTGCGATAGCGGATAGAGCCTGTCGGGTTTCATCGGATTCCTCGTTTCTTTTGTATGGTGCCGTAATTATACTTCAGACGGCACGATGGACAAAGCCCACGCAAGGTTCTTCACGGCCCCGATACGTGATAACACTCCTCTTCGAGACGTCGTCATACCGATCTGCCGGTGATCTTTAAACTTCGTTGGATATAATAAATTCCATCAACACATCACACCAATCACCAACCCGTCGGAAGGATCTGTATGCCGCATCTGCAAAACTACGACGATCGTGTCAAATCGTCGATCGAGATCGCCACGAAACTGGGCCTGCTCTTTCTCATCATCTATGTCTCCTACCTGATCGTCAAACCCTTTCTTCCGATCATTCTCTGGGGTATCATCCTCGCCGTGGCATTCGCGCCGCTTGTCAACGGCCTGGAGAAGCGGTTCGGCAGCCGCAAAAAGATCGTCATCGCCGGGAGCCTTCTCCTCGTCGCCGCGCTTGTCGTGCCCACCTGGCTGCTTTCGGACAGCCTCATCACCAGCTCGCAGAAACTGATCAGTGTCGTCAACGAACAGGGCAAACTGATTCCCGAACCTTCCGAACAGGTGAAGTCTTGGCCGCTGATCGGAACGAAGGTCTATCAACTTTGGGAGAGTGCCCATACCGATCTTCCCAAAACCCTGGCACCCTTCAAAGCACAGATAAAATCGGCCGTCATGTCGGTGGTCTCGATGCTCAAAGGGGCACTGGGCACGGTCTTGATGACGATCGCCTCCATCGCCATCGCCGCCTACTTTCTCATCGCCCAGGAGTCGAGCACGGCCTTTTACCGTCGCATCATGCGGCGTCTGCTGGGAGAACGAGGCGACGAGTGGTCCCGTCTCTCGGCACTGACGGTCCGAAGCGTCGCGACGGGTGTCGTGGGTGTCGCCGTGATCCAGAGCGCCCTGGCACTGGTGGGAATGCTTCCGATGGGTGTGCCCCTGGCACCGGTCTGGGCGCTTTTGATCATGTTCCTGACGATCATCCAGCTGCCGGCGCTCATCGTCATCGGCCCGATCATCGCCTACGTCTACTCCTATGCCGATGGGACCACCGCCACGATTTTCGCCGTCTATATGCTTGTCGTCGGTGCCAGCGACGGAGTTTTGAAACCGATACTGATGGGACGGGGAGTCGATATCCCGATGCTCGTCATCCTGATCGGCGCCATCGGAGGAATGATGCTCATGGGCATGATCGGTCTCTTTCTGGGAGCGGTGATTCTGGCACTCTTCTACAAACTCTTCGATCTCTGGATCGCCGAGATCGACGAAAGAGAGAACGCCGCAGCCAAGAGCGCGGCGTAGAGAATCGGCAGGAGTTCAGGTTTGGCGGCTGCGGCGGAAGGGTCGATGAGAGAGGGAGGATGGGAGCGGATGATAGCCGCTTTTCCCTCCGAGAAGATGAAAACGGCCGTCAAATCCGCACTGGCCCTCACCCTCGCCTATCTCATCCCCTTCTCGCAGGGGTGGGAGCAGGCTTCCACGGCCGTCATCGCCATCATCGTCATCTCCACGACCGATACTGGCGCCGCATCCTACCTCAAGGGTTTTTTTCGGATCGTCGGCACGCTGACCGGGGCAGCGGCGGGCATGGCGCTGATCGCGTGGCTTCCCCAGGACCGGATGCTCTATCTGGTGATTCTTTCGCTGCTGGTCACCTTTTTCATGTATCTCTCTTTCGCCTACCAGGGCGATACGACGATCTTTTTCCTGACCGCCCTGACGATGATGATGGTCTTTGACAGCGGCAATGTGGACGACATCTTCCTCTACGGCGTGGAGCGGACCTTCATGACGATGTTCGGCGTCGTCATTTTCACCCTGGTGGGGCTGCTTCTGTGGCCCCAGAAGCGTGAGGAGGGGAAATTTTTGGTCAAAATGCCTTCCATGACGTTTCACTGGCTCGATCCCGACAGCTTCAGAAAGGCTTTGACAACTTTCATGGTTTTCTGGGGTGCAACGCTGCTTTGGATCCATTTCAACCCGCCGGGAGGTTTTCTCCTCGTCTCCCTGGCCACTTCGCTGACGCTGATGACGGCCGTTTCGCCGGTAAAGCCTTCGATGCTGATCGTCGCCTTTTCCATCGGCTTTCTTTTCGCCACCTTCGCCTACATTCTCGTCCTGCCGAACGTCCACGACGGCTGGACGCTGGCGCTCTTTCTCTTTCTCTACGCACTCTTCGGATACTACGTTTTCAAACCGATGCTGGCACTTTTCTTTCTGCTGGGCATCCCCATTATGAATCTGCAGAATGAGATGTTTTTCCACTTTGGTCTCTTTCTGAACACCCTTTTCATCTTCTATCTCTTTCTCTTCGTGCTGCTCTTTTTCTACTACATCCCTTTTCCGACCCAGCCGGAGAGGCTTTTCCTGCAGCTGCAGCGTCGTTTTCTCCTGCTTGCAGGATGGATGAAAGAGAAAGAGGGGTTCAAAGAGCGCTACGCCCGGAAATATCTGATGCCGACACTGCAGAAGATGAAGGTATGGGCGTCGCAGATCGACTACGGCTATTTCCGACTGGACGCTGCGAAGGTGACGGCGTTTTTGGAGGGTGCAGAAGCCTATGCCCGCTCTCTTCTCGAAAACGATGCAAAAAAAGCGGAAACGGCGGAAAAAACTTTCGAAGAGGGTCTGAAAACGATCGATTTCGATCGGTTGCGGGAGAGTAGATTTTGATGAAAAAGAGTCTTTTCTTTTCGATGATGGCCGCCCTCGTGACCTTTACCGGATGTACGAAACTAGGGCCCGACTTTTCCGGGCTCACAGCGCCTCCGCTG
Organism: Hydrogenimonas sp.; assembly: GCF_029933015.1. Lineage (GTDB taxonomy): Bacteria > Campylobacterota > Campylobacteria > Campylobacterales > Hydrogenimonadaceae > Hydrogenimonas. The sequence continues at coordinate 5,697 of NZ_JAOZOZ010000070.1, forward strand.
CCCAAAGAGATACCGGCCGATCGCAACGTCTCCGACGATACGGTGACGGAGTGGTGGCGCATTTTCGACGATCCGGTGCTCGACCGCCTCGTCGAAAAGGCAAGAAAACAGAATCTCGATCTCGAAAGCGCGGGCCTTCGCATCCTCCAGGCCCGGGCGGCGCTGGGGATCAGTACAGGGATGCGCTACCCCCAGAAGCAGACCCTTTCAGGAGGATACATGTCGACCTATCAGGATCGGCAGATCGACTCCTACGCGCTCAACTTCGACATGGGGTGGGAGCTGGACCTGTGGGGGAAATACGCCCGCGGCATCGAGTCGTCGGAGGCGAGTCTCTACGCCGCCGTCGCCTCCTACGACGCGCTGACGGTCTCGCTTCTGGCGGAAGTGGCGCGAAACTACATCGCCTACCGCACCACCGAGGAGCGGATCGCCTACGCCAAACGGAACATCGCCATCCAGGAGCGGGTCGCCCATATGACAGAGATACAGTTCAACTCCGGCAACGTTTCGGAGCTGGATATGCAGCAGGCGCGGACCCAGCTCTACAATACCCGGGCCGCCCTCCCCGCCCTGGAACTCTCCAAGATCAAAAGCGTCAACGCGCTGGCCACTCTCCTGGCCGTGACGCCCGAAGAGATCCGCGCCATGATCGATACCCACGATTACCGCCGACGCGACGAGATCAACCGCTTCATCGCCACGGGAAAAAAAGGGACCATCCAGCTCGTCGAAAACGAAGAGGCGCTGCTGGATCTCTCCTATGTCCCCGATGCGGCGTTCGATCCCCATGCCGTCATCGACGCGTCGCTTCTGATGCGCCGACCCGACATCAAAGCGGCCGAATACAGAGCCCGGGCCGCCAGCGCGCAGATCGGCGCCACCGAAGCGCTTCTCTATCCCAGTTTCGCCCTCGTCGGCAATCTCGGCTACAACGCCACCGATATCGGGCTGGGCATCGGGACGGCCGCCAAAAACCTGAGCGTCACGGCCGGCCCCGGATTTTCCTGGAACATCTTCCAGTACGACCGCATCAAAAACCAAGTAAGGATCCAGGACGCGAAGTTTCAGGAGTCGCTGGTAAACTACAGCAAACAGGTGCTGCAGGCCGCTTCGGAGGTCTCCAACGCCCTGAATGGCTACGTCCTGACCCAGGCGCAGCTGGCCGAAAGGAAAAAGGCCCTCGAGGCGACGGTTCGGGCCTTCAACATTTCGGTCACCCAGTACCACGACGGCCTGGTGAGCTACCAGCGCCTGCTGAGCACCGTCGAAAAGCTGACGACGACCCAGGATATCTATGCCCAGATGCGCGGCGCCCTCGCCACCGATATCGTGCTGCTCTACAAAGCCCTGGGAGGCGGATGGCAGAGCGGTCGCGGCGGATCCTGCCTCTCCGAAAAAACCGTCGAGAGCCTGAAAATGCGCGGCGTCGACTGGGGGAACTATCTGGACGAGAACATGACGAAACTACCGGAGAAGTACTGAAATGCCTTCCACCCTCTTCCCGGTTTCCGATTTCCGATTTCCGATTTCCGCCTCCACGAATCCCTACCCCCACGAGCTGCAGCTGGGAGACGTCTACTTCTCCCCCTGGCTTCCCGCCATTCTGCTGGCTTTTTTGATGACGGTCGTGACGGTGATGCTACTCAACCGACTGAGGCTGTCGCGTTTTTTCTATCTGCCCCAGTACGTTTTTCTGGCCATCATGACCCTCTATATGGTACTGATCGACGCGCTATGGATAAAATTTTAAAGGATACCGCCCGATGAAAGCGATGACGACACTTCTGAAACTGCTGCTGACCCTCTTCGTTCTGGGAGCCGCCGCGTGGTTCGGGTATCAGAAATACCGTACCTACACCCAGAACCCCTGGACCCGGGACGGCCAGGTGCGTACCCAGGTGGTACAGATCACTCCGAGAGTCTCCGGGATGGTGACGCGCATCCACGTCGTCGACAACCAGCACGTCAAGGCGGGGGACCCGCTCTTCGAGATCGATCCCTCCCAGTACATCCTGAAGGTCAGACAGGCCCAAGCGCGGCTCAAACGGGCCAAAGAGGCGGCCAGGGGGATGAAGACCGAATACGAAAGGGTCAAAAGCATCTACGCCAAGGATCCCGGCGCCGTCAGCCAGAAGGATCTGATCCGCAACGAGGTCAACTACTTCAAATCACTCGCCGACATCGACAGCGCCGAAGAGGCACTCAACGCGGCGAAGCTCAATCTCTCCTTCACCAAAGTCTACGCCCCCGTCGACGGATGGGTCTCCAACATCAATTTCCAGGTCGGTTCCCAGGCGACGGCCAACAAACCACTGCTGGCATTGGTGGACGAGAAGAGTTTCTGGGTTTTCGGATTTTTCAGAGAAGACACGATCTCCCACGTCCGTGTCGGGGACAGGGCCGTCGTGACGCTGATGGCCTACCCCGACACACCACTGGAGGGAACCGTGGAGTCGATCGCCTGGGGGATCGCCCCCACCGACGGCAATCCCGGCTACAATATGCTCCCCAGCGTCAAACCGGTCTTCCAGTGGATCCGTCTCGCCCAGCGTCTGCCGGTACGCATCAGACTCAAAGAGCCGCTGCCCGAAAAGGTGAAACTGCGGGTCGG
>NZ_JAOZOZ010000006.1 GCF_029933015.1 Hydrogenimonas sp.
GGTCGGATCTCGATATCGAGCTGCGGGTTGCTGATGATCTCTTCGAGCATGTTCGCGCTCGCACCTGTGGTCGCTACCGTCGCTGCCATAACTGCAGCAAGGCTCATCTTGATTGTCTTCATTCTTACTCCCTTTGAAGAATTTGGTTTAACCGTTCCGGTCAACTCTATATATTTAAAAAAATATACAGAATAGACAGGAACGTCGTCCAATTTTCGATTTTACACCTAATCAGGAGACCATATCCTTGATATAAATCAAGAAAAATTGATGACTTGATTAATTTCCGGTTATGTTAGCATAAAAAATCTTAAGCGACAAAGCAATTTGCTCTTTTCAGCTTCAAAATATCTTTCTTTTCGATAGAATGCTGAAAAAGTAACGGAGAAGAGGTTTTGAAACACTATATAAAGAAAATTTCGACTTACGCCATGGTCGGATCGCTGGGAGCGATCGCGATGGTGGCCATGAGCGGGTGTGAGCAGAAACCCTCGGGAGAGGGAGACGCGTTTACGCAGGCGAGCCAGAAACAGGGGGCTTTCGTCGTGATCGACGAAGTGGCGCCGGGGGAGTACAAGATCGCCGAGGAGTACCCGGCGGATACGACGCGGGTGATTCTTCGCAAACTCGACGGCACCGAAAAGATTCTCTCCAAAGAGGAGCTCGACGCACTGGTGGCCGAGGAGGCGAAGCGGATCGATGCGGGCGAATCGGCTCTGACGCAGCCGCAGATGCACGGCGGCGGTCTGAGCCTGGGGGAGGCGATCCTGGCTTCGGCGGCTGGCGCCATCATCGGCAGCTGGATCGGCAGCAAGCTCTTCAACAACCCCAACTACCAGCAGAACCGTCAGCGAAGCTACAAGTCGCCGTCGGCCTATCAGCGCAGCGTCAACAGTTTCAACAAAGCGAAAAAATCCCGTACTTCCACCACGAAGAGCAGGTCGGGCCGATCGGGCTTTTTCGGCGGCAGAAGCGGTTCGAGCCGCTCCACCTTCGGAAGCTTCGGCGGCTGATCGATGGTGAAACTCGAAAAGCTGCAGCCTCTGACGGCTGAGTTTCTGGAGGGTCTCGGTTTTCACTGGCATACCGACCGTGACGGTTCCGCCTACGTGGCCGACGAGGCGGTCGTCGTCACCGAAGCGGAGGCGGAAGGCTACTACGAAGCGGCCAACGAACTCTACGACATGTTCGTCGAAGCGGGGGAGTATGTCGTGGAGAACAACCTTTTCCACGAGATCGGCATCCCTTTCAATCTGGTCGACGCGGTGAAAAAGAGCTGGGAGAACGACGTGCACTGGCACATCTACGGACGTTTCGATTTCGCCGGAGGTATCGACGGGAAACCGGTCAAACTGCTGGAGTTCAACGCCGACACCCCGACGGCGCTTTTCGAGACGGCCATCGTCCAGTGGGCGCTGCTCAAGGCCAACGGCCTCGACGAGGCGGCCCAGTTCAACAACGTCTACGAAGCGATACGGGACAATTTCCGCAGACTCATCGTCCTCGACGGCGACGTGGAGGAGTTCGAACGCCATTACGAGGGGTGGAAGATCCTCTTCAGCTCCATAAGGGGCGATATCGAAGACGAAAACACGACCCGTCTGCTGCAGAAGATGGCCGACGACGCCGGGTTTCACACCGCTTTCGCTTTCGTGGACGAAGTGACCTTTTCGGAGGATGAGGGGATCTTCTACGACGATGAAAGGTACGAATACTGGTTCAAACTGATTCCCTGGGAGACGATCGCCGTCGAGGAGAGCGACCTGGCGAGGATCCTGACGAAGATCATGGAAAACCAGAAAGCGATCATCCTCAATCCAGCCTATACGCTGATGTTCCAGTCCAAGGCGATGATGAAGATATTGTGGGATCTTTTCCCCGAACATCCCCTGCTGCTGGAGACCTCCTTCGAGCCGATCGGCAGGAAACAGGTGAAAAAGCCCTTTTTCGGACGGGAAGGGGGCGGCGTGCAGATTCTGGACGCCGACGGAAATCTGCTCGAGGAGGGGGCCGAGATCTACACCGACCAGCCCGCCGTCTATCAGGCCTACGAGCCGCTGCCGGAAGACGGCGAGGGGAGGCACTACCAGGCGGGGGTCTTTTTCGCCTACGAAGGGTGCGGACTGGGATACCGCCGGGGCGGAGCGATCCTGGGCAACATGAGCAAGTTCGTCAGCCACCTGATCGCATGAGTCTATCAAGACACCTGCCGCTCTCTTCCGGCAGGAGGCAGTGGTCGATGCGGGCGGCGCGGTAGTAGGGGCGCGTGACCTTTTCGAAATCCTCACGCTCTTCTTGGAGGTTGACGGCCAGATCGGAACCGATGCCGCGGTTTCGCAGCGCCTCGATGCTCAGCAGCGTGTCGTTGATCGATCCCAGACGCCCCGGGGCGACGAGAAGGGTATGGGCATCGAAGAGCCGGGGCAGATCGATCATGAAGCGTTCCCCGTCGATCGGGACCATCAGACCCCCGGCCCCTTCTATGAAAAGTATGTCGCAGAGCCGCTCCACCTCTTTCATCTTCTCTTCCAGATAGTCGTATCTTATCTTCGTCTCCCCTTTCGCCACGAAGGGGGCGGCGGGCAGCCCGAAACGGTAGGGGACGATATCCCCGACGGCGAGTCTTTCCGTGTCGGGATTGAGCCTCCGCATGGCGTGCAGAAGCTTCAGCCCGTCCGCCGGCCCCTTTGGGGTGACGCCCGTCTCGATCGGCTTGAAGGCGGCGGGACGCAGGCCGCGCCGGGCTGCCTCCTCCATCAGCAGCAGGATCGTGTGGGTCTTTCCGATATCGGTGTTGGTGGCGGTGACGAAGATTCTGATGCGAACTCCTTGGGCTCTGATAGTGTGCAATTTTAGCACAGGCCCTTACCGAATCGCCGTGTGCAAACTTGAAAATTTTTTAAATTATGGTATACTTAAATTAAACTAAAACAGCGAACCCTCAAGGAGTTTGGATTGGCGCAAAAAGAGTGGGTTGAAAGTGAAAGTCAGGTCGATCTCGAAGAGCCTGAACTATACAAGGTGATCATGTGGAACGACGATTATACCACGATGGATTTCGTCGTGGAGGTTTTGGCCGATATTTTCCACAAGAGCTACGAAGAGGCGGTCGAGATCATGCTTGCGATCCACGAGCAGGGCAAAGGCGTCTGCGGGACCTATACCTACGAGATAGCGGAAACGAAGGTCCATCAGACGATCAAACGTGCCCGAGCCAATGAATTTCCGCTGCGCGTCACGATGGAGAAAGAGTGAAGATTCTTGATGAACGAACGTGCGGCACCACAGAGACTTCCGAAAGGGAAGCCGATTTCAGTGAAACGGTATCCGAAGGTTCGGAACCGTTCATTTTACGGAGGAAAAAGAAGTTATGATCAGTAAAGATCTCAACGACATATTCAAAGAGGCGGTCAAGTACGCCAAAATGCACCGTCACGAATACCTGACGGTCGAACACATCTTTCTGGCGATTCTGCTCTCGCCCCAGGGCGCGGAGATCCTGAAGAAAGCGGGCGCGGACATCGAGCAGATGAAGACGAGAATCAACCAGCACCTGATGACGTCGCTCAGACCCCTGCCCGAAGGGGTGGTGCGCGAACCGTTCGAAACGGTGGCGCTCTCCAGAGTCATCGAAAAGATGATCCGTCACGCCCAGAGCTCCGACAAGAAAGAGGCGAACGTGGGCGACCTGCTCGCTTCCATCTTCAACGAGGAGCACTCCTTCGCCGTGGCGCTGATGAATTCGCAGGGGATCAACCGTCTGAGTATCCTCGAAATCATCACCGAGAACGAGCCCCAGACCGAGGCGAAACCGAAAGAGTCGGAGAGCGAGTATCTCGACCAGTTCACGGTCAATCTCGTGGAGCGGGCCAAAGAGGGGAGGATCGATCCGGTCATCGGACGCGACACCGAGATCGAGCGGGTCATGCAGATCCTCTGCCGCCGCAAGAAGAACAATCCGGTCCTCGTGGGCGAACCGGGTGTCGGAAAGACGGCGATCGCCGAAGGGCTCGCCCTGGCCATCGCCGAAGGCGAGGTCCCCGAGATGCTGAAAAGTACGGAGATCTTCGCCCTCGACATCGGCTCGCTGATCGCCGGGACGAAGTACCGCGGCGATTTCGAAAAGCGGCTCAAGGGTGTGCTCCACGAGCTCGAGCAGCGTGAAAACGCCGTCCTTTTCATCGACGAGATCCACAATCTCGTCGGAGCGGGCGCCACCAACGGCGGCAGCATGGATGCGTCCAACCTGCTCAAACCGGCCCTGGCCAACGGCAATCTCAAGTGCATCGGGGCCACGACCTTCGAGGAGTACCGCAACTTCTTCGAAAAAGACCGGGCCCTGAGCCGGCGTTTCGCCAAGGTCGACGTGGCCGAACCCAGTTTCGACGATACGCTCAAGATCCTCAAAGGTCTCAAGTACAAGTACGAGACCCATCACGACGTCCACTTCAGCGAAAAGGCGCTCAAGACGGCGATCGATCTGTCGGTCAAGTATATGCACGAGCGTTTCCTGCCGGACAAGGCGATCGACATCATCGACGAAGTGGGCGCCTCGTTCAGGCTCAAGGCCAGAAAACGGCGCCGGGTCAACGAACGGGATATCGAGGATGCGGTGAGCCGCATGCTGAACCTCCCGCCGGCGCGGGTGACCAGCGACGACCTGGCGACACTGCAGAATCTCGAGAAGATCCTCAAAACCCGGGTCATCGGGCAGGACCGCGCCGTCGAAGAGGTCGCCGCGGCGATCAAACGCTCCCGTGCGGGCCTCGGCGCGCCCAACAAACCGGTGGGATCGTTCCTCTTCGCCGGGCCGACCGGTGTCGGAAAGACGGCGCTGGCCATCGAGCTGGCCGAAGCGCTGGGAGTCCACTTCGAGCGCTTCGACATGAGCGAATACATGGAGAAACACGCCGTCAGCCGGCTCATCGGCGCGCCTCCGGGCTATGTGGGCTACGAGCAGGGCGGACAGCTGACCGAAGCGATCCGCAAGCATCCCCATACGGTGCTTCTGCTCGACGAGATCGAGAAGGCCCATCCGGATCTGATCCAGGTGCTCCTGCAGGTGATGGACAACGCGATGCTGACCGACAACACGGGCAACCGTGCCGACTTCAAGAACGTCATCATCATCATGACCTCCAACGTCGGCGCGACGGAAGCCAACGTCATGGGATTCGGCGCGCGTAGCGAAGCCAAACACGACACGGCGATCAAGTCGGCCTTCAGTCCGGAGTTCAGAAACCGGCTCGACGCGGTGGTGCGGTTCGACCATCTCAAACTCGAGCATGTCGAGAAGATCGTCGACAAATTCATCGACGAGCTCAACGTCCAGATGGCGGACAAAAAGATCGTCATCAGACTCTCCGAAGCCGCGAAAGCCCATCTGGCCAAAGAGGGATACGACGAGGCGATGGGCGCCAGACCCCTGAGCCGCGTGATCGCCGAAAAGATCAAGGCGCCGCTGACCGAGGAGATCCTCTTCGGTGCGCTGCGGCACGGCGGAGAGGTCGACTTCGATGTCGAGAAAGGCAGACTCGAGTTCAAGGTAGCCGAGCGTGTCTAACGGCCCGGCCATCCCCCGGCTTGGGTTCGACTACATCTTCCCCAACCCGCGCTATGCGATGAAAGAGGGGCTGCTCGCCTATGGCGGCGACCTCAATCCCGACCGCATACTGACGGCCTATCGAAAGGGGATCTTCCCCTGGTACAACGAGGGCGACCCGATTCTGTGGTGGTCGCCCGACCCGCGCCTTCTTCTCTATCCCGACGATTTCAAACTGCACAGATCTCTTCGAAAAAAACTCAGACAGAAACGATTTAGGGTAAAATTGGACAGAAATTTCGAAGCGGTGATGCGCCACTGCGCCGACGTGCCGCGCCACGGACAGATCGGGACGTGGATCCTGCCCGAAATCGTCGAGAGCTACAAGATGCTCCACAGCCGCGGATTCGCCCACTCCATCGAGGTCTACGACGAAAAGGACGATCTGATCGGAGGTCTCTACGGACTCAGTGTCGGACGGGCCTTTTTCGGTGAATCGATGTTTTCGCTTCGGCCCGACGGATCGAAAATCGCCCTGGCCCATTTGGTGGAGCTGGCGAAGATCTGGGAGTTCGCCTTCATCGACTGCCAGATCCCTTCCGAACACCTGAAGCGTCTGGGTGCTGTGTGTGTCGATCGCGACAGATTTCTCGACGAGCTGGAGGCGACCCAGCAGTATCTCGGGGTGCCGGGGAGCTGGCAGGAGCACGAAGCGCTGCTGCAGGAGATCAATTTTTGAAGGAGAGATCGGTATGATAGACGAGAAACTGGGGTTTTCACTCTGGCTCGATTTCATCGAGCGGGATCATCTGCAAAGAGAGTTCGGCCGCCTGGTCGAAGAGGGGATCATCAACGGAGCGACGAGCAATCCTTCGATATTCGCCAACTCCATAGAGACCTCTGTGGCCTACACGGCCCAGCTCGACAGACTGCAGAACCATTCGGCCAAGGCGAAGTACGAAGCACTGGCCAAAGAGGACATCCGCACCGCGGCCGAAACGCTCGAATCCCTCTATAAAGAAGGCAGGGACGGTTTCGTCAGTATCGAGGTCGACCCTTTTCTGTGCGACGACACCGAAGGGACGATCGAGGAGGGGCGCAGGCTCTATCGCGAGATCGGCATGGAGAACGTCATGATCAAGGTACCGGCGACCGAAGCCGGCTACGAAGCGATGAAAACGCTGATGAGCGAGGGCCACCATGTCAACGCCACGCTGATCTTCTCTCCGATGCAGGCGCTCAGGTGTATCGAAGCGATGCAGGAGGGGCTGAAGATATGGCGGGCCACGGGCGACGGAAAGGATGTCCGAGGCGTTCTGAGCGTCTTTGTCAGCCGTTTCGACAGAATGCTGGATGAAAAACTGCTGGAGAGAGGGATCGAACCCGGACGTGTCGGGATCATGAACGCGGCGAAGATCTACAATCTGGTAGAATCGAAACAGGACCCCGCCATACGGACACTTTTTGCAAGCACCGGGGTAAAGGGGGATGCCTATCCTGCCGATTATTACATCAAAGAGTTGATGGCGCCTCACAGTGTCAACACGGCACCGCTCGCGACGATCGAAGCGTTCGTCGAAAACCCGGACCATACACCGAAACTACCGATAGACGATGAAAAAATCGAAGAGTTTTTCGCCTCGGTCGAAGAGAAGGGCATCGATATGAACGAAGTCTACGACACCCTTCTGCACGACGGTCTCAAAGCGTTCAAGGAGGCGTTCGCCACACTCTTAGCCCATTTGGAGTAACCGTATGACCGATCTCGAAAAAGAAGTGAATGTCGAGGAGTTGACATTCGATGTGACCAGAAAGATCCGCCAGTACATGAAAGGGCTCATCGAGCATGGAGGCAGCGACCTCCATATCAAGGCCAACGCCCAGGTACGTGCCAGAATCAACGGCGACATCGTCACGGTGACGAAAGAGAAGATCACCCACGAAGAGTCCGTGACGATGGCAAAAGAGATCCTTCGCGGACGTTTCAGAGAGTTCGTGGAGAACAAGGAGATCGATTTTCTCTACATGTACGACGAAAACACCCATTTTCGGGGAAACATGTTTTTCCAGATGGATGGCGTATCGGCTGTCTTCAGGGTGATTCCCGCGAAAATCGCGACGATCGACGAACTGGAGCTCCCTTCGGCGATTCACAAGCTGACCGATCTGGACAGGGGCCTGATACTGGTGACCGGGGTGACGGGATCGGGTAAATCGACCACCCTGGCCGCGATCATCGACGAGATCAACAAAAAGAAAAAAAAGCATATCATCACGATCGAGGATCCGATCGAGTTCGTCCATCAGGATAGAAAGTGTCTGATCAACCAAAGAAGCATCGGACAGGACTCTCTCAGCTTCTCCAGAGCGCTGCGTGCTGCGCTTCGTGAAGACCCGGACATCATTCTGGTGGGCGAGATGCGGGACGTCGAGACGATCGACACGGCGCTCCATGCCGCCGAAACCGGCCACCTGGTCCTTTCCACACTCCATACACTCGACGCGAAAGAGACGATCAACCGTACCATCAGCGTCTTTCCGCCAGAAGACCAGAACCGTGTCCGACACACCCTCGCTTCGGTGCTGCAGGGTGTCCTCTCCCAGCGCCTCGTCAAAACCGTCGACGGGGGTCGGACGGCGGCGGTGGAGATACTATTCAACACATCCTATATCCAGAAGCTGATTCTCGAAAAGCGGGACATGGAGATCAAGGATGCACTGGACGAGGGGACGCAGATCTACGGCACCCAGAGTTTCGATACGGCGCTGCTCAAACTCTACAAAAAAGGGAAAATCTCGCTCGACGAAGCCCTCAGCAACGCCACGAGCCCGAACGACCTGAAACTCCGCATCGATGGAATGGAGACGAACGTCGACGTGGGCCAGGGCAGAAGCGGCGTCTACATAGCTGAAGACGATGCCGACATCTATGGTTTAAAAGAAGATTAAAGAGGGCTGAGGTATAATTCGCGTCTTAAAGTGCCCCGGGTGCTTAATTTTTCTGCAAGGACAACACAATGTTGGAAGGAATCGTTAGAGAGAGTATCGGCAAAAGCGATGCGAAAAAACTGCGCCGAGATGGTTATCTAATCGCCAACATCTATGGAAAAGGGCTTGAAAACATTCATGCCGCCTTCAAGATGGGTGAATTTATCCGTACGGTACGCCACAAGGAGAAACTGGCGTTCCCGGTCAAACTGGGTGACAAAGAGATGGATGTCGTCATTCAGGAGTATCAGCTCCATCCGGTCACCGATCAGATTCTGCACGTCGACCTGATGGTCGCACAGCCGGGTGTCGAAACCCACTATATGGTACCGGTCAAAACGACGGGAATACCGAAAGGTCTGAAGAACAAGGGTGTCCTTTCGATCTCCAAGCGACGTATCAAAGTCAAGGGAACCATCGAAAACATTCCCGAAAGCTTCACGCTGGACGTTTCCGATCTGGATGTCGGAGACGCGATCCTGATTCGCGACATTCCCGAATCGGACAAATACAAAATCATGGTTGCCGGCCGTGTACCGGTCGTCGGGGTCATCAAAGCGAAGTAACGCTTTATGTGGCTGATCGTCGGCCTGGGAAATCCGGGAGCGAAGTACGAATATACACGCCACAACATCGGGTTCCTGACCCTCGACCATCTGGTCGGGATGACGGGAGCCCACCCCCTGTCATCCTCCTCTTTTCACGGAAAACTCTTCAAAACCACCAGTCAGATCCTTTTTCTCAAACCCGAAACCTTCATGAACCGTTCCGGTATCGCGGTCCAGGCGGTCAAACAGTTTTATAAAATCGATCTGGATCACATCATCGTCATCCACGACGACCTGGATCTTCCTTTCGGAGCGGTGCGTTTCAAACAAGGCGGCGGTCACGGCGGCCATAACGGCCTCAAATCGATCGACGCGATGGTGGGAAACGGTTATATCCGGGTCCGCATGGGCATCGGCAAACCCCTCTACAAATCCCAGGTGGTCGATTATGTACTGGGTGAATTCTCCCCCGAAGAGATGCGGCAGCTGCCCGCATGGATCGATCACGCTTCCAAAGCGGCCCTGGAGCTTACCCGTCATCCTGTGGACAGGGTGGCGTCGCAGTTCAGTGTCAGAAAACCGGACTGGGGCTCTCTATGAGGATGTTCCGGTATGTCGCCTGGATCTATCTGAAATACTTTTTCATCATCGCTTTCGCGCTCTCCTTTCTCTTCGCGGGTCTCGATTTTCTCCAGCAGAGCGGTGGGAGGCTGAGCGGCTTCAACATCAAGATACTCTATCTTTTCTACAAAGGCTCCTACGCCCTCGATCTGCTTTTCCCTCTCGCGCTCGTTTTCGCCATGATCGCGGCGAAAGTGGTCCTGATCCGCTCCAACGCTTTGCTGAGTTTCTATGCGCTCGGTTACTCGAAAAAAGCGGTTTTGATGCCGTTTGTCTCCGTCTCTTTCCTCCTGACGCTTCTGTATATCGGGATGCATTTCACCACCTTCGTCGACGCGGACCTCTCCGCCAAAGCCCTTCTGCACGGAAAGAGAAGCGACAGCATCAAACGCAATCTTTTCCTCAAATACGATGAAAATTTCATCTACATCGGACAGCTGGTTCCCGCCAAGAAAGAGGCTCTGGACATCCGGCTCTATCGGATGAAAGATCATGAGATGATAGAGATGATCTATGGTAAGAGGGCCACGTTCGAGGGTGACCGCTGGGTCATCAAGGATGCCAGAATCGTCTGGAAACCGACACCTGAAAAACTGGGGGGAGAGGGATTCAGGGTCGAATACAAAGAGAGTTACGAAACCCTTTTCGGGTTCAGGCCCAAGATATTGACATCGGTGTTCCAGGGTAAAAAATACTATACGATCCAGGATGCCTTCGAGGCTTTCAGGCTGCTGACATCCCAGGGGCTCAACACCCAGAGGGTAAGAACCCTTTTCTACCATATGGTCGTGACGCCTTTTTTCGCCCTCTTTCTCGTGATCATCTTCTTCCTCTCGATACCCCCCTATGCCAGAAGCGTCAATCTGCTTCTGACGTCGTTCGTTCTGACCGGTACGACACTCTTTGTCTGGGGGCTGCTCTATCTGCTTTTCCGCGTGAGTCAGACAGGGGTCATCCCTCCTGAATACGGCATGGTGCTGATCGTCACCCTGCTGGGGATCAATGCATTATACTACTACATGGTTCGGACAAACCGGTAGGATTCTACGCTTTTTTTCTTCGTGTTGCCGCCTATTCAACCTTTTTTTGATAAAATAGAAAAAATTTAATCAAAGGTGCTTTTTTGATCGATTTCAGAGCAGTGGCCGAGAAGTATGATACGCCCCTATACGTTTACGATTTCAATCACATTACCCGACAGTACGAGAAGCTGAAAAAGGCTTTTTCCGGAAGAAAGTCGATCATCAGCTACGCCGTGAAGGCCAACTCCAACCTCTCCGTCATCTCCCATCTGGCCGATCTTGGATCGGGAGCCGACTGTGTCTCGATCGGAGAGGTCAAGCGGGCGCTGAGTGCCGGTGTACCGAAGTACAAGATCATTTTCAGCGGTGTCGGCAAACGGGACGACGAGATCGAGGAGGCGCTGAAGGAGGACATTCTCCTGCTCAATCTCGAGAGCGAAGCGGAGATGGAGAGGGTGGAGACGATCGCGAAAGAGCTGGGGATCCAGGCGCGCATCAGTATCCGTGTCAATCCCAACATCGATCCCAAAACCCACCCCTATATCTCCACCGGTCTGCACGAGAACAAGTTCGGTGTCGATATCGAAACGGCGAAGCGGATGTATATCCGTGCCAACAACTCCGACCATCTCGATCCGGTGGGCATCCACTTCCATATCGGGTCGCAGCTGACGGAGCTCGACCCCATCCGGGAGGCTTCGATGATCGTGGCCGACCTGGTCCGCAGTCTCGCCGCGATCAAGATCGAACTCAAGTTTTTCGATGTCGGCGGCGGGCTCGGCATCGTCTACGACGACGAAACGACGATCGAGCCCTACGACTACGCCCAGGCGATTTTGGGGACGCTTCACGGTCTCGACATGACGGTCATCTGTGAGCCGGGACGGTTCATCGTCGGAAACGCCGGTTACTTCCTGACGAGAGTGCTCTACGAAAAGGTGAACGAGGGCAAGCGCTTCATCATCGTCGACGGTGCCATGAACGACCTGCTCAGACCGAGTCTCTACAACGCCTGGCACAGGGTCGAGGTGGCAGGAAAGAGCGGAAACGAGAGTGAGGCGGACGTCGTCGGGCCCGTCTGCGAAAGCGGCGACTTCTTCGCCAAGAAGAGGATGCTGCCGCCCACGGAACACGGGGATCTGGTGATCGTCCACAGCGCCGGAGCCTACGGTTTCACGATGGCCAGCAACTACAACACCAGACCCAGGCCGGCGGAGGTGGCGATCGTCGACGGCAAAGACCGCTGCATCAGGCAGCGGGAGACTTTCGAGGACATGATCCGACTGGAGAAGATGTGTCTGTAAAAGGGTACATGATCGACGTGCAGGGGACGCTGATCGACGACCGCGAGAAAAAGCCGATCGGCGACGCCGTGCGAGTGATACGCAACCTACACGAAAGAGGTGTCCCCTATGTGCTCGTCACGAACAACACCAAACGGGAGAGTGCGGATTTTCAGGCCTATCTGCGGGATCAGGGTTTCCTTTTCGACGAGGTGCAGTATCTCGATCCGCTGATGGTGCTTGACAGGGTCGTACCTCCCTCTCCCGTGGCCGCTTACGGTTCGCCCCTTTTTCTCGAAGTGCTGGAAAAGAGGGGTTACCGTCTCGATTTCGAACGTCCGAAGGCGGTTCTCGTCGCGATCCGGGAGGATTTCACGAACGACGACTACGCCCGGATGATCGAACTGGTCCTCGGCGGAGCGAAGCTGGTGGGAATGCACGAAACGTCGATCTACGCCAAAAACGGCCGACGGTACCCGGGGGTGGGCGCCATATTGAAAATGGTCTCCTTCGCCACGGGAAAACCCTACGAAGTGGTCGGCAAGCCGAGCCGCGCCTTCTACGCGGAGGCGCTGAAGAGACTGCGGCGGCAGGATCCCTCCATCACCTACGGGGAGACGCTGATGATCAGCGACGATCTGGTCGGGGATCTGATGGAGGCCAGGGCACTGGGCATGGAGACGGTACTGGTACTCAGCGGAAAGATCTCTTCGCTGGAGGAAGTGGCGGAGATCGTGGAAAAGGGTGCCGACGCGACGGCGGAAGATATCACGGCCTGGTTCGAAACCCGAAGAAAGGGAGCAGCATGACACTGGATGATTTGCGTAAAGAGATCGATGCGATCGACGACAAACTGTTGCAACTGCTGAACGAACGTATACGCATCGTGCAGAAAGTCGGCGAAGTCAAGCACAGAAGCGGCGCCGCCATCTACCGGCCCGAACGTGAAAAGGCGATACTCGAGAGACTCGCAAAGCAGAACGACGGCCCCCTCACCGAAGCCGCCATCGAAGCGATCTTTCTGGAGATCTTCGCCGTGGCGAGAAACTTCGAGCAGCCCCAGCGGGTGGCCTATCTGGGACCCGAGGGAAGCTTCACCCATCAGGCGGCCGAGAACCGTTTCGGAGCGATGAGCGAGTACATTCCTCTGCACTCCATCCCGGCGGTCTTCAAGGCGGTCCATGCCGACAGGGCCCGTTTCGCCGTCGTTCCCATCGAAAACAACACGAACGGATTTGTCGGCGAGACACTCGACGAACTGGCCAAAACCGATCTGAAAATCGTGGCGGAACTCTACATGCCGATCCATCACTCCTTCGTCACCAAGGCGCAGCATCTCCAACAGATCAAACGGATCTACTCCAAGGACATCGCCTTCAACCAGTGCCGCAATTTTCTCCTGGACCACGAGCTCGACACGATCGAGTACATTCCGGTGGAGTCGACAGCCAAGGCGGCAAGGCTGGCGGCGGAAGATATCGAAAGCGCGGCGATCTGCTCCCATATCGCGGCCAAGCTCTACCAGGTTCCGGTGATGTTCGAAAATATCGAGGACAACCACCGGAACCAGACCCGTTTCATCATACTGAGCGATTTCGAAAACGCTCCGAGCGGTGCCGACAAGACCTCGATACTGGCGAAACTCTCCGACAGGCCCGGCAGTCTGTACGAGTTTTTGCAGAGTTTTCACGAAGCGAAAGTGAATCTCAAAAAGATCGAGAGCCGACCGGCCGGTGAGGATGCCGGTTTCGACTACTGGTTCTACATAGATTTCGAAGGACACAGGGACGAACCCCATATCCGCAAGCTCTTCGAAAAACACAAAGACGAGATCAAATACCTGGGCAGTTATGTCCAGAACGGATAGGCAGACAATGAAATTCAATCCCGTCATCGAACATCTCAAAACCTACGAGCCGGGCAAACCGATCGAACTGGTGGTCAGGGAGTTCGGCATCGAGCCCGATCAGATCGTCAAACTGGCATCCAACGAGAATCCGCACGGATGCAGCCCGAAGGCGGCGGAGGCGGTGCGAAAGAGCGCCCATCTGATGTTCCGTTATCCGGACGATACGATGATGGCACTCAAGTCGAAGCTGAGCGAGCGCTTCGGCATAGACGAAAAGGAACTGATCGTCGGTGCCGGAAGCGATCAGATCATCGAGTTCGCCTGCCATGCCAAACTCTACGGCGGGGCCAAAATCCTGCAGAGCGAAATCACTTTCGCGATGTACCAGATCTATGCGGCCCAGTGCGGCGCGACCGTGATCAAGGCTCCCGGCGTCGCCCACGATCTGGAGGCGATGTACGAACTCTACCAAAAAGAGGAGCCCGAGATCATCTTCGTCTGTGCGCCGAACAATCCCACCGGCGACTGTCTCGACCGTGTCGATATCGAAAATTTCATCGAAAAGATCGACCACGATACGCTCGTCGTCGTCGATGGAGCCTATCAGGAGTACGCCGCCTACAAGGATCCGCGCAAAGCCCTCGATCCGGCGGCCCTGATCGAAAAATTTCCCCACGTTCTCTATCTGGGCACCTTTTCCAAAGCCTACGGACTGGGAGGGATGCGTATCGGCTACGGTATCGCGCGACAGGAGATCGTCCGCTCTCTCTACAAACTCCGTCCCCCTTTCAACGTCACGACCCTCTCTCTCGTGGCCGCCGAAGAGGCTCTCGAAGACGAAGCTTTCGTGCAGATGACGCTGCGCGACTGTTTCGAGCAGATGGAACGCTACAGAGATTTCGCCCGGAAGCACGATATCGAAGTGATCGAGAGCTATACGAACTTCATCACCTTCCTGCTTCGGGACATCGATTCGACGCGACTTGCGGAAGCGCTGCTTCGACGGGGTATCATCGTCAGGGATCTGAAAGGTTACGGGCTCAACGCCATTCGTATAACGATCGGAAAGAGTGAAGAGAACAGCCGGTTTTTCGAAACGACCGAAGAAATTTTGAATAACGGAGTGAAATGAATTTCAAAGAGTTGACGGCGCAGCTGACACGCCTATACGAAAAGCTCAACCGTGGACAGAAGATCGTCATCGCCGGGACGCTTTTCGCCGTCATCGGGTTCATCGTATTTCTCGTGCTCTACACTTCCGCAGGGCGCAGCGGCAGCTACGCCGTACTTTTCGACCACCTCTCCTCCAAAGATGCCGGTCTCATCATCCAGGAGCTGGAAAAAGAGGGGATCCCCTACAAAATTCCCGAAGACGGCACGATCGAGGTACCCAAGGACAGGGTCTACAAAGTACGCATCGCCGTCGCGTCCAAAGGGCTTCCGAAAGAGAGCCACGTGGGCTTCGAGCTCTTCGACAAGCAGGAGTTCGGTTCGACCGATTTCGACCAGAAGGTCAAGTTTCTAAGAGCGATCGAAGGGGAGCTTTCCAGGACCATTCAGAGTCTGCAGCCGATCGAGCGCGCCGTCGTGCATCTGGCGCTTCCCAAAGAGAGCGTCTTCGTCTCCAAAACGACACCGCCCAGCGCTTCGGTCGTGGTCAAAACGGTCGACGGGATGAGACTCTCGCGCAAACAGATCGCAGGCATCAAAAATCTCGTCGCCGCCGCCGTCGCGAATCTTTCGCCGGAAAATGTCAAGATCGTCAACGAGTACGGAGAGCCTCTGAGCGACAGCGGAGAAGAGGAGGGCGAACTCGTCAAGCAGCAGATCGCCTACAAAAACCGATTCGAAAAGGCGTATGAAGAGAAGATCGTCAACATTCTCGCACCCTTCATCGGAGGCAAAGACCGGGTCGTCGCGAAGGTGACGGTCGATTTCGATTTCGCGCAGCGAAGCAGCGTCGAGGAGCGCTACGACCCCGAAAACGTCGTGCGCAGCGAACAGAGCATGGAGGAGAAAAAGGAGGGGGCGCCGCCCGAACAGGTCGGCGGCGTCCCGGGTGCGGTCAGCAACATAGGGCCGGTGCAGGGGATCGAAACGAACCGGGCGAAACAGACCTATCAGAAATCCACCACGACGACCAACTACGAAATATCCAAGAGAGTCTCCAACGTCAAAGGACCTTTTGCCTCCATGGAGAGGATCACCGCGGCTGTCGTCGTCGACGGAAAGTATATCCCCTCCGATGACGGAACCATGAAATACACTCCCAGAAGCGAGGAGGAGCTCCAGCGCATCAGCGACCTGGTCAAACAGGCGATCGGATACAGCGCCAAGCGTGGAGACCAGGTGACCGTCTCCAATTTCAAATTCGAAACAACGGCCCAGGGCATGGCGCCGAATCCCTACAAATCGGCGGTTTCGACCTTCTATGCCTATGTGGAGCCGATCGTTCCGATACTGAAGTATCTCGTTCTTTTCGTCATTCTTTTCATCTTCTACAAAAAAGTGATCGTTCCGTTCAGCGAGAAGATGCTGGAAGTTCCCGTCGAAGAGGCTGCCGAAGGGGAACAGGTGCTGCATCTGGACGAGGAGGAGCACGAATCCCTGGCGGAGAAGTTTACCGAGATGCGCAAGAAGGTGGAGGAGCAGCTTGGACTCAGCGAGGAGTTCAGCGAAGAGGAACTCAAATATGATATATTGCTCGAAAAGGTCAAAGAGATGGCGGAAGAGCGTACCGACGAATTCGCCGCACTTATCAACGCTTTGATCCGTGACGAAAACGAGCTCGAGCAGAGTGCGGCGACGAAGATCAAAAAGGAAACATCGTGAGCATACAACTGACTCCGCAGCAGCAGGCACAGCTTGACGGGCTCTCGATGGCCGAGAAAGTGGCCATCTTGCTGATCCAGTTGGGCGAGGATGTGACCACCAACGTTTTCGCCCACCTGAACGTGGAGGCGATCACCGAGATTTCGAAATTCATCGCGATGGCCAAGACGATCGACAAGCCTGTAGCGATGGCGATACTGGAAGAGTTCTACGCCATCATGCAGTCCAACCAGTACCTGAGCACGGGTGGCCTCGACTACGCCAAAGAGATACTCTACAAGGCACTGGGGCCGGAAGAGGCGAAAAAGATCATCGACCGGCTCTCCAAATCGATGCAGACGACCCAGAGTTTCGGCTTTCTCTCCAAAATCAAGCCCCAGCAGCTGGCCGACTTCATCGTCAACGAACACCCCCAGACCATCGCGCTCATCCTGGCCCATATGGATCCGGGCGACGCGGCCAACGTGCTCAGCTATTTCGAGGACGATCTGCGCGCCGTCATCGCGATGCGTATGGCCAACCTGGGAGACATATCGCCACAGATCATCAAACGGGTCTCGACCGTGCTGGAGAGCAAACTCGAATCGCTCGCCAGCTACAAGGTCGAAGTGGGCGGTCCCCGGGCCGTGGCCGACATCTTCAACCGTCTGGGACAGAAGGCGGCAAAATCGACGCTGGTGCAGATCGAGCAGCTCGACGAGCAGCTCGCCAGCGCCATCAAGGAGATGATGTTCACCTTCGAGGATATCGTCAATCTCGACAACAACGCGATCCGGGAGATCCTCAAAGCGGTGGACAAGAAGGATCTGATGCTGGCGCTCAAAAGTGCTCCCGAGGAGCTGAAAGAGCGCTTTTTGTCCAATATGTCCCAGCGTGCGCGTGAAGCCTTCGAGGAGGAGATGCAGTTCATGGGTGCCGTGAAAGTCAAAGAGGTGGAGGGTGCCCAACGCAAAATCGTCGAAGTGGTCCAGAAACTGGCGGAAGAGGGCATCGTCAGCATAGGAGAAGCCGAGGAGATGATCGAGTAGCATGGAAACCGTCATCCCGCCTGAGAAAACGAGCGGCCACATCATCCAGAAATACCGCTTCAAAGTCCTTTCGCAGAATGTGTGTGAGGAGTCTGCCGCTTCCAAACCGCAAAAAGGTGGCGTACAACCCTACAGCTTCAAGGAACTCCCATCGGAAACGGTGGAGGAGTGCGTAGCCGAAGAGAGGGAGATACAGGAGAAGGAAACGGATACCGAAAAAGAGGAAAAGGTTTCCGAAACTTCCGAAATCGCAGCGGACCGGGAGCCTTCCGGCGAGATGATGGAAGAGATGCTCAAACGGGTCGACGAACTCTCCACCGAACTGGTCAAAACCCAGATGGCTCTCGAAAAGCAGCAGGAGGAGTTCCAAAAACTCGTCGAAGAGGAGAGGGCGAGCGCTTTCGAAGAGGGCATGGAAGCGGGGCGAGCGGCGTGCGAAAAAGAGTTGAATCGCCAGATCGAGGAGTCGAGATCGCGTTTTACCGCTGCGATCAGAGCACTCGAAGAGAGTCAGCAGACATTTATGAAAAAGGTCGACACGATCGAAGAGGAACTGATCGAAACGGCTCTTGATCTGGCAAGACAGGTCGTGGTGAAAGAGATCGAAAGCAGTGCGCAGGAGGTGGCTCTGCGCCTGGCGAGACTGCTGCTCGCGGAGGTGAAAGAGGCTTCGAAAGTCAAACTCAAAGTCAATCCCGACGACTACGAATATGTCAAAGCGAACCTCGAAACGACCAAAAACGTAAAGATCGTTCCCGATCCGGCCGTAGGTGCCGGAGGGGTCGTCATCTTGAGCGATATCGGAAATATCGACGGTGACATCATGCACCGCTTCGAAAGAATCAAAGAAGCGGTTTTCGGAACCGTCAAGTAGGAAGAGAAAAGGAATGGAAATAGAAAATCTCAAAGCGATGAGTCTGCCCGAACTCGAAGAGCTGGCCGGCAGGATCAGGGAGCGCATTCTGGATGTGGTGAGCCGCAACGGCGGGCATCTGAGCAGCACACTGGGTGCGACCGATCTGATCGTGGCCATGCACTATGTATTCGACGCATCGAAAGATCCCTTCATTTTCGATGTGAGCCACCAGGCCTATGCCCACAAACTGCTGACCGGCCGCTGGGAGGCTTTCGAGACGTTGCGACAATTCGGCGGTATCAGCGGGTATACGAAACCCTCCGAGTCCCCCTACGACTACTATATCGCGGGTCACAGCTCCACTTCCGTTTCTCTGGCGGTCGGGGCCGCCAAAGCGATCCGTCTACGCGGCGAAGAGGGAGAACGGATCCCCGTCGTCATGATCGGAGACGGAGCCATGAGCGCGGGTATGGTCTACGAAGCCCTCAACGAGCTTGGGGACAGAAAATACCCGGCCATCATCATTCTCAACGACAACGAAATGAGTATCGCCAAACCGATCGGAGCCATCAGCCGGATGCTCTCCCAGGCGATGGCCAGCCCCTTCTATCAACGCTTCAAGGAGCGGACCGAACAGATGCTCGAGCATTTCCCGGAATCTGCACGCTATATGGCGAAACGGATGGAAGAGGGGATGCGGATGATCACCCCGGGCATTCTTTTCGAGGAGATGGGGCTGGAGTATATCGGTCCTGTAAACGGACACAACATCGAACAGCTCATCGAAACCCTCCAGACCGCCAAAGAGCTTCAGAAACCGGTCATCGTCCATGCCCAGACCACCAAGGGAAAAGGGTACAAGATCGCCGAAGGGTATTACGAACACTGGCACGGGGTCGGTCCCTTCGACAAAGAGAGCGGCCAAAGCCTGAAAAAAAGCACGGAGCCGAGCGCGACGAAAATTTTCAGTGACAAACTCTGCGAACTGGCTGAAAAAAACGAAAAGATCGTCGGTGTGACGGCCGCGATGCCCAGCGGAACCGGCATGAAACAGTTGATGGAGAAGTTTCCCGACCGTTTCTGGGATGTGGGGATCGCCGAGCAGCACGCCGTCACCTCCATGGGACCGCTGGCCAAAGAGGGGTACAAGCCGTTTGTCGCGATCTATTCGACCTTTCTGCAGCGTGGTTACGACCAGGTGATCCACGACATCTCCATCATGAATCTTCCCGTGGCTTTCGCCATCGACAGGGCGGGAATCGTCGGAGAAGACGGTGAGACCCATCAGGGAGCTTTCGATATCAGCTATCTGCGGACCGTGCCCAACATGACACTTTTCGCCCCCCGGGACAATGCGACGCTGGAACTGGCGGTGGAGTTCGCCGCCGGGTATCCGACACCTTGCGCCTTCCGATACCCCAGGGGTGCGATGGGACTCGAAAACGGCCGCTATCCGGCCCGTGCTTTCGAGACAGGGAGGGCGGAATACCTGGAAGAAGAGGGTGAAATCCTGCTGATCGGTTACGGCAACGGGGTGGGCCGTGCCGTGGCCGTCGCCGATCTGCTTCGAGAGCGCGGCGTGAATGCGGCGGTACTCGATCTGCGTTTCGTCAAACCGATCGATACCGAAACGCTTGAAAAGGCAGCAAAAAAGTGGAATCGCTGGTACGTTTTCAGCGACGGAGCGAAGATGGGAGGGGTGGCTTCCGCCGTTGCGGAAGCGTTGATGCCCGAAACCCACCGGAAGGTATCGATTACCTCCTTCGAATATCCCGACCGTTTCATCGAGCACGGAAAGACGGCAAAGGTGGAAGAGTCGATGGGGCTTTTGCCCAAACAGCTGGCGGAGAGAATAGTGAAGGATTTGCAGAGATAAAAAAAAGGGCGGCTTTCGGGCCGCCCCTTTTTTCTCGTTTGTGGGTGAAAGAAAACGCCCGAGGGCGCTTTCGCTTAGAGCTCTTCGGCGTGCTTTGCCAGATACTCGGCGACACCTTTGGGATCGGCTTTCATACCCTCTTCGCCTTTGTGCCATCCGGCGGGGCAGACTTCGCCATATTCGTTGGTGAAGTGCATCGCATCGATCATGCGGAGCATTTCGTCGATGTTTCGGCCGAGGGGAAGGTCGTTGATGACCGCATGGCGGATCGTGCCGTCGGTGTCGATCAGAAAAGAGCCGCGCAGAGCGACGCCGTCATCGAGAAGTACGTCGTAGTCTGCTGCGATCTGCTTCGTCAGGTCGGCGACGAGCGGATAGCGGACCTGGCCGATGCCACCCTCTTCGACCGGCGTGTTTTTCCATGCCAGGTGCGTGAAATGACTGTCGACGGAACATCCGATGACGTTGACGCCGCGGCTCGTGAACTCGTCGAGTCGATGGTCGAAGGCGATGATTTCCGAGGGGCATACGAACGTGAAGTCCAGAGGATAGAAGAAAAGAACGGTACCTTTTTCACCGAAGTTTTCATAGAGGTTGAAATTGTCGACAATTTCGTTGTTTCCGAGTACTGCGTTGGCAGTGAAGTCGGGAGCTTTTTTCGTTACGAGCATTGAGTCTCCTTCATAAGTTTTATTGACGGAAAAATTATAGCACACTATCGAGTCAATGCTATATTACAGAAACGGATTAATCTTTTACAAACATTTCGATATAATCCATCGACATCTATAATCTTGTTTATACATTAATATTTAAAGGATAGTTGGTGCCAAGAAGTTATCTTTTCACGTCGGAATCGGTCACCGAAGGCCATCCCGACAAAATGGCCGATCAGATCAGCGATGCGATTCTCGATTACATCATAGAACGGGATCCCAATGCCCGTGTAGCATGCGAAACACTCCTCTCCAACGGATTCTGCGTCATAGCGGGTGAACTCAAAACCGTCACCTACGCCCCGATGCAGGATATCGCCAGAGAGGTGGTCCGCGAAATCGGTTATACCGATGCACTTTACGGCTTCGACTACCGTTCCGCCGGCGTGCTCAACGGAATCGGCGAACAGTCTCCCGATATCAACCAGGGTGTCGATCAGGCTGGCGGAGCGATCGGTGCGGGGGATCAGGGATTGATGTTCGGATACGCCTGCAAGGAGACGCCGACGCTGATGCCTCTGCCGATCTATCTTGCCCACCGTTTGACGGAGGGATTGGCCAAAAGCCGCAAGGACGGGACCCTTCCTTTTCTCAGACCCGACGGTAAGGCCCAGGTGACGGTGGAGTACGTCGATGGCAAACCCCATAAAGTCAAAACGATCGTCGTATCGACCCAACACGACCCCGATGTAAGTCATGAAAAGCTGAAAAACGCGATCATCGAGGAGCTCATCTACAACGTAATCCCCGAAGATCTGCTGGACGAAAACGTCGTCTACCATATCAATCCCACCGGAAGATTCGTCATCGGCGGGCCGCAGGGCGATGCGGGACTTACGGGGCGTAAGATCATCGTCGACACCTATGGCGGCAGCTGTCCTCACGGTGGCGGGGCATTCAGCGGAAAAGATCCGACCAAGGTAGACCGAAGCGGCGCCTATGCGGCCCGATATGTGGCGAAAAATCTGGTGGCCGCCGGTGTATGTGAAAAGGTGACCATCCAGATCGCCTATGCCATCGGTGTGGTCGAACCGGTCTCGATCATGGTCGATACGCACGGAACGGGAAATGTCCCTGAAGAGAAGATCGAAGCGTGTATCTACGAACTCTTCGATCTGACGCCCAAAGGCATCATCGAAACACTCGATCTGCTTCGCCCCATCTACCGCAAAACCGCGGCATACGGGCATTTCGGACGGGAACTGCCGGAGTTTACGTGGGAGAAAACGGACAAAGTCGAAGCGATCCGAAAAAGTCTCGGTCTGTAGGCAACCTATTTAAATACTTTTTAAAAATGTTGTGTTATAGTACGTATGATTAAATCTTAAAAAGGAGCTGTAAATGGCTGTATTGATCACTGATACCTGCATCAACTGCGGAGCTTGTATTGACGAGTGCCCGGTCGAAGCGATCGTCGACGACGAGGATAATCCGACAGGAGAAGAGATCTATTATGTTTATCCCGACAAGTGTGTCGAATGTGTAGGCTACCATGACGAGCCCGCATGTGCGACGGCCTGCCCGACGGAAGGCTGTATCGTTTGGGATGTATGCGTGGAAGGTGCGACATGCCGTGACGACATCTCCGAAGAAGCGCGCACCGAGCATCAGCCGGTCGTCGAGTAATTTTTCATAAAAGGGAGGAGGCTTCTCCTCCGCTCCTCTCCAACTACTTCTAACTTTTAATTAATCTTAAACATCGTTTCAGTATAATTCCACCCATTTTATTAAATTGGAGATCTTCCCATGGAACGAACGCTTTCTATCATCAAACCGGATGCCGTCAAAAAGAATGTCATCGGCAAAATCATCGATCGTTTCGAGAGCAACGGCCTTCGTATCGCGGCCATGAAAAAGCTCCAGCTCAGTGAGCAGGATGCCGGAGAGTTCTACGCGGTACACAAAGAGCGCCCTTTCTTCGGTGAACTGGTCGAGTTCATGACAAGCGGTCCTGTCGTCGTCATGGTTCTCGAAGGCGAAAACGCCGTTGCCAAAAACCGTGAGCTGATGGGCGCGACCAACCCGAAAGAGGCTGCACCCGGAACGATCCGTGCCGATTTCGCGGAAAGCATCGATGCCAATGCGGTCCATGGCAGCGACAGCCTGGAAAATGCGAAAATCGAAATCGCATTCTTCTTTGCCCAAAGAGAGATCCACTAAGCCCTGATATATGCAAATCCTGCTGCGCAAAATCCATGAAAGCAAGAACGACTTTTCGATCGAAAAGAATGGTCTTGTATGTCGTGGTAAGTTCTGGCGCAGCGGAAAGCACAGTGTCATAGTGGAAGGTACGATCGAAGGGGATGTCTCCCTTCATTGCGATCGTTGTGGTGAAGCTTTCACGAAACATATCGCCGAACCTTTCCGTATCGAGGTCGTCGACAGACCGCTTAAGGTAGATGAATCGCTCGATGTGATAGAATGTCTGGACGGAATTGTCGATTTCGACATGATATGCGAAAGTGAGATAGCTTCCATACAGAGTGAATATCATTTATGCCCCGAATGCGAAGGGAAAAATGATTTTGAAATGGAATTTTGAAACAGTCCGAAGGAGAATATTATGGCAGTACCAAAGAGACGTAACAGCAAAACCCGCGCGGCAAAACGCAGAACTCACTACAAAGTGACACTTGCCCGTCCCGTAAAAGATGCGGACGGAACATGGCGGATGCCTCACCGAATGAACAAATTCACAGGTGAATACAAAGCGTAAATGGTCCGAATCGCCATTGACGCAATGGGTGGTGACTTCGGTCACTACCCGATTGTGGAAGGGGCAATCTTCGCCCTTAAACAAAAAACTTTTCTTCCCATATTCGTAGGCGATGAAAACAAGATCGCTCCTCTCATTCCGAAAAAATTCAAAAACAGAGTCGAAATCGTTCACTGTTCCGATGTGATCGCCATGGACGAGCACGCGACGGACGCTCTCAAGCGCCGGGATTCCTCTATCTACAAAGCGGTGGATCTTGTACGGCAGGGCAAAGCGGATGCCGTGGTCTCCGCCGGACACAGCGGTGCGACGATGAGTCTGGCGACACTGCGGATCGGGCGCATCAAAGGGATATCCCGTCCCGCTATCGCGACTTTCATGCCGACCCAGATAAAAGGGAAACAGACGATAGTCCTCGATGTGGGTGCGAATGTCGATTGCGACGCGAACAATCTTTTTCAGTTCGCCGTGATGGGAGACGCCTATGCGAGTGAAGTGCTGGGATCTTCCCATGTGAAAGTAGGCTTGCTCTCCAACGGCGAAGAGGCGACCAAAGGGAACGAGGTGACCAAAGAGGCCTATCCGCTCATAAGCCAGCTCGACAGTTTCGTCGGCAATGTCGAAGGTGGAGACATTTTCAGCGGAGATGTGGATGTGGTCGTATGTGACGGGTTTGTCGGCAACGTTCTTCTCAAAACGAGTGAAGGTGTCGCGGAGACGATCAGCTATTATCTGAAATCGGAAATCAAACGATCTCCCATTTCCATCGCCGGTGCTCTTCTGATGAAACGGGTTTTCCGCAGGCTCAAAAAACAGATCGACTATGCCGAATATGGCGGCGCACCGCTTCTGGGTGTCAAGGCGTGTACGATTATAAGCCACGGGAAAAGCAATCCGAAAGCGATCAAGAACGCTATGTTCCAGGCGATCCGTTTTGTCGAATCGGATGTCAACGAAGCCATTCGTACACGTCTTGAAGCACTGAACAACTAGTTCACAAGTTAAAGGTTAACAACGATGTATGCTGCTTTGAAATCGATCGGGGCGTATGTTCCAAAAAAAGTTCTGACGAACAAAGACTTTGAAACCATAGTCGACACATCCGATGAGTGGATTACCAAAAGGACTGGTATCAAAGAGCGCCATATCGCAGCCGAGAACGAAACGACGAGCGATATGGGTGTCGAAGCGGCGAAACTGGCGATCCACAGAGCCGGTCTGAAGATAGACGATATCGATATGATCGTCTGCGCGACGATCTCCCCGGATTATCTCTGTATGCCTTCCACAGCGTGCATGATCGCTTCCAAACTTGGGCGTATCAATGTCACCGCATTCGATATATCTGCAGCGTGCACCGGTTTTATCTACGCACTGGCGGTGGCCAAAGCTTTCATCGAATCGGGAATGAAAAAGAACGTATTGATAGTCGGAAGCGAAAAGCTCAGCGCCATCGTAGACTATACGGACCGTACGACCTGCGTTCTTTTCGGAGATGGTGCCGGAGCAGCCGTCGTCAGTGCCACCCGCAACAAAGCCGAAGCGATCAAAGATATCCATATTTCGGCAGACGGAAATTTCAGCGATCTTCTGATGACACCCGGTTGTGGCACCAACGAACCCTGTTCCGAACAGGTTCTCGCGGAAAAGCGCTGTACGATGAAGATGAAAGGCAACGAAACTTTCAAAATCGCCGTACGCACTTTGACCAGCGATGTGGTCAACATTCTCACCGACAACGAAATGGAAGCCGGTGACATCAAACACTTCATCCCCCATCAGGCAAACTACCGTATTATAAAGGCGGTCGGTGACGCGTTGAAGATGACCGACGAACAGGTCGTATTGACCGTCCACAAATATGGAAATACATCTTCGGCATCCATTCCGATGGCGATGAACGATATCTGGGAGAGCGGCCGACTGCAAAGAGGCGATACGATGCTTCTGGACGCTTTCGGCGGTGGCCTCACCTGGGGAAGCGCTCTTCTTCCTTTCGCCGGAAAATCCTCCAAATAAAACAGGCGCTGTTGCGCCTCTTCTCTTTTTTCAAAAAAATCGCACTTTTTTCCGAAAACCCCTTGACAAGGTGTGCGCTAGCTGCTA
>NZ_JAOZOZ010000007.1 GCF_029933015.1 Hydrogenimonas sp.
ATCTGCCACGTTTCGCTCAGCTTAATGCCGTAATCCTCCGGCTTCAGAAGCCTGAAAATGGGGCCGTTGAGCTCCAGGTCCGGGCAGGCGGGGTATCCGGGTGAGTAGCGCGCACCCCGGTAACCCCGCATCTTGACGTCCCGCAGCGTGTGGCCCTCGTTTTCGGCGATGCCCAGATCGAGACGGATCTGCTTGTGTGCCACCTCCGCCAGGGCTTCGGCCAGCTCCACGCCGAGGCCGTGGACCAGGTAGTATTCGTGAAACTTCCCTTCGTCGTAGAGTTTTCGCTCGTACTCGCTGATGCGGCTTCCGGCGCTGACGGTCGTGAAAGCCACCACGTCGTGGCGGTCGCGATGGAAGTAGTCGGCCAGGCATCGCCACGGCTTTTTGTGCTGTCTGGGAAAGGTCATCTGCTCCTTGGCCCGCCCCATCACGTACTCCAGAGGCTCCCTGTCGGCGTCTTCATCGCGGTGCCACCCTTCGCTCTCGTCGAAGATCAGCAGTGTCGTGTCGTCACTGCGGCAGGGGTAGTAGCCGTAGATGATCGTCGGATCGAAGAGCCCCTCTTCCAGAAATTGCCGTTTCAATCGCTCGTAGGCGGGCCAGACCACCTCCTCGAGTTGCTTTTCGTAGGCCTCTTTGGTCATTCCCTTGCTGCGGTAGCCCCACCGCTGCTTGAAGAGCATCCGGTGGTTGAGCCACTCGAAGGCGATGGCGGGGTCGAAATCGGCTTTCGTCATGACGCGCCGTCCCCAGAAAGGGGGAATGGGGATGCGCACGTCACGCGAAGGCATCGGGATCTCCTCGAAAGGAGGGATGACCACCTCTTTTTTCTCTTTGACGACGACCGTCTCCTCCTCATCGTTCATATCCCCCGCCAGGCGGGTGTCGAAGTTGCCCTCCTCGATGCGCCCCATCGCCACGACGCCGTCGAAGGCGTCCCTGCAGTAGAAGATCGGCCCGTCGTAGATGGGGCGGCAGTAATCGTCGACGAACCCTTTGGTCAGCGCCGCGCCTCCCATCAGCACCGGAATGTCGAGCCCCTTTTGCTTCATCACTTCCAGATTCTCTTTCATCACCTGGGTCGATTTGACCAGCAGGCCCGAAAAACCGATGGCGTCGGCCTTGTGCTCTTCTGCCGCTTTGAAGAACTCCTCGATCTCCACCTTGATGCCCAGGTTGATCACCTTGAAGCCGTTGTTGGAGAGGATGATGTCGACCAGGTTCTTTCCGACGTCGTGTACGTCGCCTTTGACGGTCCCCAGCACCAGCGTCGTGTCGCTCGCCTTCTCCTTTTTTGGCAGATAGGGCTGCAGATGATCCACCGCCGCCTTCATCGTCTCGGCACTCTGGAGCACGAAGGGCAGCTGCATCTGGCCGCTGCCGAAAAGCTCACCCACCACTTTCATCGCGTCGATCAGAATCTCGTTGACGATCTTTTCGGGAGGGATACGGTGGCGTACCTCCTCCACCAGCGGTATCATCCGCTCCTTGTCCCCGTCGAGCAGCAGTTTGTGGATCTTCTCCTCGTCGCTCATCTTCAGATAGGCTTCGTCCTCGGCCCCCTGGTCCACCGCCTCCTTCTTGCTGAAGTGCTCGATGAAGCGAAAGAGCGGATCCCCCTCCTCCCGCCGGTCGAAGAGCAGATCCTCGCACACTTTCCTGTCCTCTTCGCTGATCTTGTTCATCGGGATGATATGTTTGACGTTGATGATCACCGAGGTGAGCCCCGCTTCCAGACAGTGGTGCAGAAAGACCGAGTTGAGATAGGGTCGGGCATCCTTGTCGAGGCCGAAGGAGATGTTCGAAAGCCCCAGGGTCGTCCCCACTTCCGGATGACGGCGCCTGAGCTCACGGATCGCCTCGATCGTCTGCACCGCCGCGTCCCTGTACTCCTCGTCACCCGAACCCACCGTGAAGGTCAGCACGTCGAAGACCAGGTCCTCGGGCTTCATGCCGTGCTTTTTCGTGGCCAGTTCATAGATACGCTCGGCCACTTCGAGCTTCCGTTCGACCGTCTTGGCCATCCCCTTTTCGTCGATCGTCAGACAGACCAGAGAGGTGCCGTAGCGCCGGGCCAGACGACAGACCGCGTCGAACTTCTCGATCCCGTCTTCGAGGTTGACCGAGTTGATGATCGGTTTGCCCCCGATGCACTTGAGCGCCGTCTCCAGCGCTTTGGTCTGGGTCGAGTCGGGCATGAGCGGCAGGGGGATCTTCTGGGCGTAGAGGCTCATCACCTCCCGCATATCCTTCGTCTCGTCCCTTCCGGCGAAACCGACGGAGACGTCGAGCACATGGGCGCCCGCCCGCACCTGCTGCTGCCCCACGGTCAGGGTCCCTTCGTAGTCTTCGGCCAGCAGAAGCTCCCGAAACGCCTTCGATCCCGTGGCGTTGGCCCGCTCGCCGATCAGCAGCGGCGGCGGATCCTGCATCAGCGTCACACTGTTGAAAAGCGACGCCAGGGAGGTCGGATGGCTTCCCGTCGCTTTTTTCGGCACGATCCCCTCCACGGCGTCGGCCAGGGCTTTGATATGCTGGGGCGTGGTGCCGCAGCAGCCCCCCAGAAAGGTGACACCGTCGTACTTCGTGAAACCCTTCTGGAGTCTGGCGAACTCTTCGGGTCCCATCGGGTAGTAGG
Organism: Hydrogenimonas sp.; assembly: GCF_029933015.1. Classification (GTDB taxonomy): domain Bacteria; phylum Campylobacterota; class Campylobacteria; order Campylobacterales; family Hydrogenimonadaceae; genus Hydrogenimonas. The sequence goes on from NZ_JAOZOZ010000007.1 coordinate 2,642, forward strand.
TGTAGCCGCCGCGGTTTTGGGGCAGTCCCGCGTTGGCGTGGACCGAAATGGGTTTATGCCACACTTCGCTGAGGGTCTTGACATGCTTTTCGACCTGCTCGGGGCCGGTGCCGCAGTTGAACCCCAAAGAGAGGATCTCGAAGGGCTCCATGATCGTGGCGATCGTCGCCGCGTCGGTGCCGATGAGCATCGAGCCGCTCAGCTCGATCGTGACCGAAACCATGACGGGGATCTGCACTCCTTTCTCTTCGGCGGCGTCGGTGCAGGCGTGCAGCGCCGCTTTGATCTGAAGCGGATCCTGGCAGGTCTCCAGCAAAAAGATGTCCACACCCCCGTCGATCATCCCCTCGGCCATCGTTCTGTAGCCGGCATACATCTCGTCGTAGGTGATGTGCCCCAGGGAGGGAAGCTTCGTCCCCGGGCCGATCGACCCCAGACAGAAGCGGGGTTTGTCGGGCGTGCTGTACGCTTCGCAGACCGATTTGACCAGTTCACACCCTTTTTTGCTCAGTTCATAGGCCCTCTCTCCCAGTCCGTACTCGTCTAGCACCCACTCCATCGAGCCGAAAGTGTTGCTCTTGATCAGGTCCGCCCCCGCCATCGCGTAACGCTCGTGGATGCGCCGGATCAGATCGGGTGCCGTGGCGTTGAGGAGCTCGTTGCACCCCTCTTTGCCTTCCCACGCCTCGTCGGGAATCTCCATGCTCTGGATCTGGGTTCCCATCGCCCCGTCGATGATAATGATTTTTTTCTGTATCAATTCGGTTATCTTATAATTGCTGTCCACTTTCCATCCTCAAAAAATCCGGAAATTCGCCGATATTTCAAACGTCATAAACGTCCATTGCTTCCTGACATTTTACAGTCCGGTTGCTATGATTTGAATAATCTTTCATGACTAAGGTTCATTGTATGGGAAAAACGATCAAAAACATCAAAACCGGTCAATCCATCACCAAGCCAGATCCGGTCAATCAGGAGGTACTCTTCGACGGCGGCGTCATGATCACCGAAACCGACACCGCCGGCATCATCGTCTACGCCAACCGAAAATTTCGGGAGATGACCGGATATACGAAAGAGGAGCTCGTCGGCTCGCCCCACAACATCAACCGCCACCCCGACATGCCGAAAGCCGCTTTCGCGAAGATGTGGGAGACGATCAAACGGGGCGAAATGTGGGAAGGGTATGTCAAAAACATGCGCAAAGACGGCAAATACTACTGGGTCATCGTCTGGATCAAACCCAAATTCGACAAGGAAGGCAATATCGTAGGCTATATCGCGGGCAGAAAAGTTCCCGACCGGCACATGATCAAAACGGTGGAAAAAGACTACAGAGCGATGCTCGAGCAGGAAAAATAGGCTCTTGGGACCTATTTTTTCACTCTCCTCGTGACAGGATATCTGAGAGTGATCTTTTTACCCGGCACGATGACGTAGTCGTATCCTCTGCCGGTGTAGAGAATCGTGGCGTCTTTGATCACGACATTTCTGAACTGATAGTCGACATGCTCTTTGGAAAAGAGCGCCCTGCCTATCTGCTCTCCGAAGCTTGGAATCCATGGAATGAAGGCGATCAGAAACGAAAGAATATAGAAAGCGACCTTCTCCTTCGTCTTATTCTCGACGAGAAAAACGGTACCGTAGAGCAGAATACCCAGAGGCCAAAGCCACCAGAACTGGGAATCGGAAAAGAATTCGTTGTAGAAAACGGGAATGGTGTGGGCTTCGATGTAGTTGACGAAAAGACCCGCATAGAAGAGAAAGTCGAAGGCGAGCCAGAAGAGCAGGCCGAAAAAAATGATCGTAAAGAGGCGGACCATCATCGTTTCTTCACCTTTCCGGTTCTATAAAGCTGCCAGATATGCGACGGCATCCTGTCGGAGAACCCTTCTTTAGATTCTACCACAACATCACACATTTTTTTCGCATACGTCTCGTCGAAAGGCTTGCCGTGGGGGTTGGCGGAGGTGGTGAAACACCATCCGAACTTTTCGACGAACTCGCGATGCGAATCCTGAACGACCCGAAAAGAGTTTCCGTTGGGAAGGATGAAAGAGGTTTTGCGGCTGCGTCTGACGAACCTTCGGTGTGTCAGGGGCACACGTCCCATCCGGCGAATATCGGCAAATCGGCTCAGCGCCCGCAGAAAAGGTTTTTCGGGAGGTCTCCCTTTGATTTCGGCGAGCCTGTCGGCGGAACAGGAGAGAAATCCCGCCGTCGTATCGGTCTGGACCAGATAGACGAAATCGCGCCGCATCACTCGCTCAGATAATCCTGCAGCGCCTTGGGCTCGAGAGCCTCGTCTTTTTGAATCTCACGAATCGCCGCCGCCGTGGCTCTGGCCGCCGCGATCGTCGTGAAATAGGGGATATTGAAGCGAAGCACCGCCTGCCGGATACGTCTGGCGTCGTCTTTGCTCGCCTTGTTGTCGGAGGTGTTGACCACCATGTCGATCTCGTTGTTTTTCAGCAGGTCCTCCACGTTGGGCCGCCCTTCGGAAATTTTGAGGACGACATCCGATTCGACACCCGCTTCCTCCAGCACTTTGTGTGTTCCGGAGGTGGCGACGATCCTGAAACCGAGCTCTCTGAAGAGTCGGCCGATCTCCGCCGCCTCTCCCTTGTCGTGGTCGGTCAGAGACATGAAGAGCGTACCCTCGGTGGGGATACGGTTTTTGGAAGCGAACTGGCTTTTGGCGAAAGAGATGCCGAAGGTACGGCTGATCCCCATCACTTCTCCGGTGGACTTCATTTCGGGGCCCAGAATCAGGTCGCTGCCGGTCAGTTTGCTGAAAGGAAAGACCGCCTCTTTGACGGCGACATGGTCTCTGAGCTGAGGCTTGAGAACGTTGCCGTCGTCGGTGACGACGCCGAAGGTATCGTAATATTTCAGCGCTTCGCGCAGATCGCCTTTGACCATCACCCTGGTAGCCACTTTCGCCAGCGGCACGCCCGTCGCCTTGGAGACGAACGGCACCGTACGGCTTGCCCGGGGATTGACTTCGATCAGATAGACCTCGTCCTGGAAGATGGCGTACTGGATATTCAGAAGTCCCTTGACGCCCAGTCCCAGGGCGATCGCCTTGGTCTGGTTCTCCACATCTTTGACCAGCTTGTCGGAGATGCTGACCGTCGGTAGCGAACAGGCGCTGTCGCCGGAGTGGATCCCCGCCTCTTCGATGTGCTGCATGATCGAGCCGATATAGACCTCCTTGCCGTCGCTGATGGCGTCGACATCCAGCTCGATGGCGTGGTCGAGAAACTTGTCGATCAGTACCGGCGATTCGTTGGAGACGCTGACCGCCTCGTCCATGTACTCCCGCAGCTCCTCTTCGTTGTAGACGGTGCGCATCGCCCGGCCTCCAAGGACGTAGCTGGGACGCACCAGTACCGGATAGCCGATGCGCGAAGCGATGGCGAAAGCCTCCTCTTTCGTGAAGGCCGTGCCGTTTTCGGGCTGTTTGAGGCCAAGCTTCTGGATAAAGGCCGAGAACTTCTCCCGGTCTTCGGCTTCGTCGATCACCTTGGCGCTGGTACCGATGATCTTGCCGCCGATGGAGGTGATCTTCTTGGCCAGTTTCAGCGGCGTCTGCCCGCCGAAGTGGACGATGATGCCGTCGGGGTTTTCCGTCTCGATGACGTTTCGCACATGCTCGAAATCGATCGGATCGAAGTAGAGGATGTCGCTGGTGTCGTAGTCGGTGGAGACCGTTTCGGGGTTGCAGTTGTACATGATGGAGGTCATCTCCATATCGGCCAGCGCGAAGGCCGCGTGGACACAGCAGTAGTCGAACTCGATCCCCTGGCCGATCCGGTTGGGGCCGCCCCCGATGATGAGAACCTTCCCGTTCTCCGATGCCTGATTCCCGATTTCCGTTTCCCGTTTCCCGATGCCCGACATGATGTTCGTCGAGGAGTAGAGGTAGGGTGTGAGCGCCTTGAACTCCGCGGCACAGGTGTCGACTTCGTGGTATTCCAGATCGATGCCGAACTTCTTTCTGGCGGCGTGGACGTCGTTTTCGCTCAGATCCAGCCCCTCTTTTTCGTTGATGATCTTCGCGATCATCGCATCGCTGAAACCGTCCGCCTTGATACGGCGAAGCGTCGCTTCGTCATGCAGCGTTTCGACGTCGATCCTCTTTTCGAGTTCGACGATGTCACGGATCTGCCGAAGAAACCAGGGGTCTATTTTGCTCAGTTCGAAGACCTCTTCGACACTGAAGCCCTCTCTGAAAGCCTGCGCCACGTAAAGGAGCCGGTTTTCGTTGGGGCGACGGATCTCCCGCTTGAGCGTCTCCTGGTCGCATTGAAGCGGATCGAATCCGGTCAGTCCGGTCTCCAGAGAGCAGAGCGCCTTCTGCACCGACTCTTTGAAAGTGCGGCCGATCGCCATCACTTCGCCCACCGACTTCATCGACGTGGTCAGCGTACTGTCGGCCATCGGGAACTTCTCGAAAGTGAAGCGGGGAATCTTCGTGACGATGTAGTCGATGACCGGCTCGAAACTCGCCGGGGTACCGGTGATGTCGTTTTTGATCTCGTCCAGCGTATAGCCCACCGCCAGCAGCGTCGCCACCTTCGCGATCGGATATCCCGTCGCTTTGGAAGCCAGCGCCGAAGAGCGGGAGACGCGGGGGTTCATCTCGATGACGATCATGCGGCCCGTTTCGGGATTGACCGAAAACTGCACGTTGCTTCCGCCGGTATCGACGCCGATCTCCCGCAGAATCGCGAAACTGGCGTCACGCATGCGCTGGTACTCTTTGTCGGTGAGCGTCAAAGCCGGCGCGACGGTGATGGAGTCTCCGGTATGCACACCCATCGGGTCGAGGTTTTCGATGGAGCAGACGATGATACAGTTGTCGGCTCTGTCGCGGATCACCTCCATCTCGTACTCTTTCCACCCCAGCAGCGACTCTTCGATCAGGATTTCGCTGATCGGGCTCGCCTCCAGACCCGCCGCCGCCAGCTGCTTGAATTCGTCGATATTGTAGGCCACGCCCGATCCGCCGCCGGCCAGGGTGTAGGAAGCGCGGATGATGAGAGGGAAACCGATGTTTTCGGCGGCGTCCATCGCCTCCTCCATCGAGTAGGCGTACTGGCTCTTGGGCAGATCCATCCCGATCTTGATCATCGCCTCCTTGAAGGCCTGGCGGTCTTCGCCCTTTTTGATCGCCTCCGGGTTGGCTCCCAGAAACTCGATGCCTTCGAGCATCCCTTTTTCGTGCATGCTCATCGCCACGTTGAGCGCCGTCTGACCACCCATCGTCGGCAGGATCGCGTCGACCCGCTCCTTTTCGATGATTCTGGCGATCACCTCTTCGGAGATCGGTTCGATGTAGGTACGGTCGGCGAACTCGGGATCGGTCATGATCGTGGCGGGGTTGGAGTTGATCAGTACGACACGGTATCCGAGCTCCTTGAGCGTCTTGGCCGCCTGGGTGCCGGAGTAGTCGAATTCGCAGGCCTGGCCGATGACGATGGGGCCGGAGCCGATAAGCAGAATGGTGTGGATATCATCACGTTTTGGCATGAAGAGGCTCTCCTCATTGAAATTTTTTTATTTTACAAAAAAAGCTCTTAAGAAGGGGTAATTTGTGGTTGGTCGATGGTCGATAGTTTATGGTCTATTGTTGATGAGGGAGGTTTTCAGCCAAACTATCCGTTCACCGTTCACTCTTTACCGTTTCCCGTTTTCTCTTCACAGTTTCCCGTTCACCCTTAACCGTTCCCTCCGTTTCCTGCCTCCCCACGATCCAGACGTAGTCGGGATGGAGCGTATCGCCGTACAGAAGGATTTCGGCGTTTTTGAACCCCTGCATGTTGCGTATGGAAAGGACCTTTCCGACGGGTATGCCGATGGGAAAGATTCTGTCCAATCCGCTCGTGAAAACCCGGTCGCCCGGAGCGAGCCGCATCCATTCGGGGATGTATTTGACCACCATATGCTTCGGATCTTTTCCCATCGCGATGCCCGGTGCCCTGTTTTTTCCGATATAGACGGCGAAATTACAGGCTTTGTCCCCCGCCAGAATCATAAGAGGACGCCGTTTCTCCTCGACCACGATCCCCACGGCGAAACCGCCCCTGATAACCCCGTAGTTTTTCAGAGGATTGTAGTCGGGAAAATCCTCCAGCCAGAGCTGCTGGAAATTGCCCAGAAGCGCGTATCCCTTGACCCGCACCGCTTCGACCGTCGCGTTGACATCGGGTCTGGGATCGAGCGCCTCTTTCATCGCCTGATATTTTCGGATGTCACTTCGACACAGGATGAGATTTTTTTCGAGATTTTGGACTTTTCTGTTCAGTGTGTCGATCGTATCCGCCTGCATCCAATGGCGTTGCACTCCTTCTTCGATACTTTTCCTCAGATCGAAATAGGCTGTCTGGATGGTGGATGTGAAAGCGGTGAAGAAGTCTCGGATGGCGGGACTGTAGAGGATCAGAATCCCTACGATTCCCGCCAGAATGAAGAACGGAACTTTTCCGTAGAATCTATTCATACGAGAGTTGCTGGAGCAGATTGATCTCTTCCAGTGCGCGTCCGGTTCCTTTCGCTACGGCCAGCAGCGGCTCCTCCGCCACGTAGACGGGGAGTTTGACGATATCGGAGAGATATTTGTCCAGCATACGGATCAGAGCGCCGCCTCCGGTCAGTACGATACCGTTTTCCACGATATCGCCGGCCAGATCGGGCGGTGTCTGCTCGAGAATGTCCTTGAGCGCTTCGCCGATTTCGCGCAGCGGCTCTCTCATCGCCTCCCTGGCGTCTTCGCTGGTCAGTTCGATGGAGTTGAGCAGACCGCTCACCTGGTCCCGGCCGTTGATCGTCATGGTCCGCTCTTCCGTAAGCGGCAGGGCGCTTCCCACTTCGATCTTGATCTCCTCCGCGACGCGGTCGCCGATGAGAAGGTTGTATTTGCGTTTGACGTAGTCGGCGATCGCCTGGTCGATCTTGTCCCCGGCGGTGCGGATCGACTTGGAGATGACCAGACCGCCGAGAGAGACGACACCGATCTCGGTGGTACCGCCGCCGATATCGACGACCAGATTGCCGTGGGGTTCCTTGACGGGCAGGCCCGCCCCGATCGCCGCGGCCATCGGCTCCTCGATCAGGAAGACTTCACGCGCGCCCGCACTCAGCGCCGATTCGCGTACCGCTTTGCGCTCCACCTGGGTCAGGCCGAAAGGGACACAGACGATGATCCTCGGACGGATGAAAGTCTTGCGATGGTGCGCCTTTTCGATGAAATAGCGGATCATCTTCTCGGTGATGTCGAAATCGGCGATGACGCCGTCTTTCATCGGCCTGACGGCCCGGATGTTGCCCGGTGTCTTGCCCACCATCTCCTTCGCCTCGTGCCCGACGGCCAGAACCTTTTCGTGTCCCGTCTTGTCGCTCTGGATCGCCACGACGGAGGGCTCGTTGATGATGATCCCCTCCCCTTTGACCAGGACCAGCGTGTTGGCGGTCCCCAGGTCGATGGCCATATCGTTGGAAAAAACACCTATCAGTTTGTCGAGAAACATTTACGCGCTCTTTTTGCTTTTTTTGATACGAAGCGGCTCGGCTCCGTTTTTGACCACATCTTCGGTAATGACGATTTCGTAGCCTTCGAACTCCGGAAGGTCGTACATGATGTCGACCATCACCTCTTCGATGATCGAACGCAGACCGCGGGCGCCCGTCTTGCGCTGGATCGCCAGTTCGGCGATCGCTTCCAGGGCCGCCTTTTCGAAGGTGAGCTCCACATCGTCGATGGCGAAAAGTTTCCTGTACTGTTTGACCAGGGCGTTTTTCGGCTCGGTCAGGATGCGGACCATATCCTCTTTCGTGATCTCGTTGAGGGTGGCCAGTACGTGCAGACGGCCGATCAGTTCGGGAATGAGCCCGTAGGCGACGAGGTCGTCGGCTTCCACGTAGCTGAGTACCGCTTCGTCGTCCTGTTTGGAGCGCTTCTCCTGATTGAATCCCAGCACGTTGCCTCCCAGGCGGCGCTTGATGATGTCGGCGAGTCCGTCGAACGCACCGCCGCAGACGAAGAGGATGTTCGACGTGTCGATCTGGATGAAATCCTGATTGGGATGTTTTCTTCCCCCTTTGGGCGGGATGTTGACGATGCTTCCTTCGATGATCTTCAAAAGCGCCTGCTGGACCCCTTCGCCGGAGACGTCTCTGGTGATGGAGCGGTTTTCGCTCAGACGCGAAATCTTGTCCACCTCGTCGATGAAGACGATCCCCTGCTCCGCCTTTTTGACGTCACCGTCGGCCGCCTGCAGCAGCCGTGTCAGAATGTTTTCGACATCCTCTCCCACATAGCCCGCTTCCGTCAGGCTCGTGGCGTCGGCGATGGCGATGGGCACGTCGAGGAATTTCGCGATGGACTGGGCCATCAGCGTCTTTCCGCTTCCCGTGGGTCCGATCAGAAGAACGTTCGATTTGGCGATCTCCGTATCGTCGTCCTCGAGCAGTTTCTGTTTGAAGATCCTCTTGTAGTGGTTGTAGACCGCGACGGAGAGAATGCGCTTCGCACGCTCCTGTCCGATGACGTACTGGTCCAGTGCCGCCTTGAGCTCTTTGGGTGTCAAAAGCTCTCTGTCGACCGCTTCGCCCTCCTCTTCGACTTCGCCGAATAGAATCTTGTAGGCGGATACGACACAGTTTTTACAGATATAGACATTGTTTCCCGCCAGCAGCGGATTTTCCACACTCTCGTGTGCGCCACAGAAACTGCAACTTCTATTGGTCATTGATTTTCCTCTCGAATGGAATGCCGCGTTTGGTTTCCAGAATGAAACGGCACATTTTTTTCACTTCTTCGCTTTCACTCGTATCGAGCAGCCTTTCGGCCGTCTCCTTCAGCGGTTTGCCCCGCTCGAAAAGCTCCTTGTAGGCCGAGCGGATCGGGTCGATCGCCTCTCTGGGAAGGGCACGGCGAAGTCCCGTGAGATTGAGACCGCGCAAAACGGCGCGGTTCCCTTCGGCCAGGCAGTAGGGCGGTACGTCCTGGCTCAGTGCCGAGGCTCCCGCGATCATCGCAAGATCGCCGATCTTGACGAACTGATGGATCGGCGTCAGGCCTCCGACGACCACACCGTCGCCCACTTCCACATGCCCCGCCAGCGTCGCGGCGTTGGCGAAGATGCATCGGTTGCCGATGATACAGTCGTGGGCCACGTGGACATACCCCATGAAAAGGTTGTCGTCGCCGATCTTCGTGATGCCGCCGCCCCCTTCGGTTCCCGGATTGATCAGCGTAAACTCCCGGATCGTGTTCCTATCGCCGATGATCAGCTGCACATCTTCGCCGTGAAACTTCAGATCCTGCGGAATGGAGCCTACGACGGCATGGGAGAAGATGCGGCAGTCGCTGCCGATCGTCGTATCGCCGTCGATACGTGCGCCCTGGCCGATCGTCGTCCGGTCACCGATCTTCGCTTTCGACGAAATCCACGCAAAAGGCTCGACGACGACATCCTCGCCGAGCTGCGCGCCATCCTCGATGACGGCCAGTGGTGATATCTTCGCCATTATTTGTCCACGATCATCGCTTTGAGCTCGGCTTCCGCCACGAGCTTGTCCTCCACGTAGGCTTTGCCCTCGAGGACCCAGATCGCACCCTTGTGTTTCAGGACATCCAGCTTGTAGACGAGCCTGTCGCCGGGGCGTACCGGATGGCGGAACTTGCATTTGTCGATACTCATGAAGTAGACCACCTTGTCTTCGGTATCGTCCTGCTCTTCTCCGCTCATACTCTCGAAAGCCAGGATCCCTCCGGCCTGCGCCATACCCTCGATGATCATGACACCCGGATAGATCGGATGCCCCGGAAAATGGCCCTCGAAGACCGGTTCACTGATCGAGACGTTCTTGTAGGCCTCGATCGATTCGCCGTTTTTGACCTCCATGACACGGTCCACCAGCAAAAAAGGGTACCTGTGGGGAAGAATTTTCTGAATCTGTACAACATCCATCATCTTTGAAATCACCTCGAAATAAAAATTCTCTTATTTTATCACAAGCACACTAATATTTCTCTGACATCCCGATACTGTTCACCTTCGATAAAGATTTCGAGCTTTCCTTCGGGAATCTCCTCCAGTACGATCAGAGGGGAAAGGTCCCAGAGTCCCAGCCCCACGCGCTCTCTGATCTCGAGCTCCTTCTTGAAAGGCGGAGGATCGAAAACGAGTGCCGCCACATCTTCGTAATCGCTCCCCGCGAGCCGGTTGTACCGTTCCAGCGTCATGAAGCGGATCTCTTCACGGTTGAAATACCACAGACCTTCATGCTCGAACTCGATCTTTCCGTTGGTATATCGCCGTTTCATGACCGAAAAGGGAAGTATATGGCTTACAAGCGTCTCCTTTTTTCTTCTGACCCATCCCAGTTTCAGACGGTAGTTGAGAAACTTCTGGCGGACGATCCTGTACGCCTCTCCCCGCGCCTCGATCTTCAGACGCTTTTCGTACATTTCGATCCGCTCTTCGATCGAGCCAGGAAGCGTCCGGCCGTCAATTGGCGAAAAGAGTTCGTCGACGGGCATGTTCTGCTGCTGCCGCTGCATCGTCAGACCGTAGAGGCAGCCGCAGTAGTCCTGACGATAGAGTTTCGCTCTTTTGGCCTCCTCCTGCTGACGCTGCGTACCGCCGCCCACACGATAGTCCACCGTCACGAAAGAGACACCCTCCGCCGCCGCGATCCTCTCCCCTGCCTCACGCAGCTGATCGATCGACTTTTTGGGGCTGGTCAGCAGTGTGCTGGTCATCCGCTCCTCGCCGATCTCTCTCGCTTTTTTCGCGCTCACGGCGAAACGGCGGTCGAAACAGATGCTGCAGCGCGACCCCTTTTCGGGGACATGCTCGTGACCGCGCACCGCCTCCATCCAGGCGTCGATGTCGTAGGGACCCTCGATCAGCTCCACACCCAGCATATCGCAGCTGCGCTGCACATCCAGCAGACGCAGACGGTATTCGCTGTAGGGATGGATGTTGGGATCGTAGAAAAAACCGACCAGCTTCTCGTCGGGAAAATCCTCCCTCAGCCTCTGCAGAAAGTAGTGGCTGTCGACACTGCAGCAGATATGGACCAGCACCTACCGCTCCGCCGCCTCTTCCAGATCCCTGACCCACTCTTCGACATCGGCGTCGCTGGGCATACGCCAGTCGCCCCGGGGCGAGAGGGCGATGGTACCCACTTTCGGACCGTCGGGCATGCAGCTGCGCTTGAACTGCTGGGTGAAGAAGCGGCGCAGAAACACTTTGAGCCATCCCCGGATGATCTCTTCGTCGTATTTTCCCTTGAAAGCCGTTTTGGCCAGAAAAAGGATCTTCCGCGGGCGGGCGCCGCTTTTGATCATATGGTAGAGGAAAAAGTCGTGGAGTTCGTAGGGGCCCACCATCTCTTCCGTCTTCTGGGCGATCTCGTCGTCTTTGGGCGGCAGAAGCTCCGGACTCACCGGTGTGGCCAGGATATCGTGCAGCACGTCCGAGATCTTCGGGTAGACCTCCGTCGTCCACTCCACGAGATAGCGGATGAGGGTTTTGGGGATTCCCACATTGATGGCGTACATGGACATGTGGTCGCCGTTGTAGGTACTCCACCCCAGGGCCGACTCGCTCAGGTCGCCCGTTCCCACGACGATGCCGCCCAGTTTGTTGGCCAGGTCCATCAGGATCTGCGTCCGCTCCCTGGCCTGGACGTTCTCGTAGACGATCGTATGCTCGGAGGGGTCGTGTCCGATCTGTTTGAAATGCTCCATACAGGCATCCGTGATGTCGATATGCCGAAGCGTCACACCGAGCCCTTCGCAGAGTCTGACGGCGTTTTCGAGCGTGCGTCCGGTCGTTCCGAACCCGGGCATCGTGACGCAGATGATATCTTTGGGGTCCCTGTGCATGATTTCGAAGGTGCGGTAGGTCGCCAGCAGCGCCAGCGTCGAGTCGAGCCCCCCCGAGATGCCCAGTACGCAGACGCGGGAGCCGATGTGTTCGAGCCTCTTCTGCAGCGCCGCCGCCTGGATCGCGAAGATTTCGCGGCACCGTTTCGCCCGCTCGCTCTTTTTCGAAGGCACGAAAGGATGGGGATCGACGTAGCGGTTGAGCTGCTCGATCCGGGGCGGTTCGAAGAGAGCGACCCTGCGAAAAGGCCGCACCTCGCCGTCGGCGAAGCTCCCCTCGCTCACCCGCATCGTTGCGAGCCTCTCCACGTCGATATCGGCGAAAATCACCTGCGACTCGTCCCAAAAACGCTCGCCCCGTTCGAGCATGGTGCCGTTTTCGGCGATCATCGCGTCTCCGCCGAAGACCACGTCGGTCGTCGACTCCCCCATGCCGCAGGAGGCGTAGACGTACCCGGCCATGCAGCGCGCGCTCTGGGTACTCACCAGTGACGCCCGGTATTCGCTCTTGCCGACGATCTCGTCGCTGGCGGAGAGATTGAAGAGGATCGTAGCACCGGCGAGTGCCTGCCAGGAGCTCGGAGGTACGACGCTCCAGAGATCCTCGCATATCTCGACACCGAAAACGAGATCTTCGTAGCAGAAAAGAAGATCGACACCGAAAGGCACCTCCTCTCCCAGAAGTTTCACCGTCTCGTTTTTCATGCCGACGCCGCTGACGAACCATCTCTTTTCGTAGTACTCTTTGTGCTCGGGTACGAAAATTTTCGGCACCACTCCGAGTATCCGCCCCTCCTGTATCACCACCGCACAGTTGTAGAGCCGCCCTCCGTGCCACACCGGCGCGCCGACGATGCCTGCCGTCCTGCACGTTTCGGAAGCTTTTCTGAGCTTTTCGAGGCCCTTTTCGACACTCCTGTGCAGCGCCTGCTGAAAGAAAAGATCCCCGCAGCTGTAGCTCGATACGGAGAGCTCCGGAAAGAGGACGACAGCGGCGTTCTGCTCCGCCGCGATCTTCCACAGATCGACGATGTGATCGACATTGAAATCGACTTTCGCGACACGTACTTTCGGCACGGCGGCTGCCACTCTGTAAAATCCGTACATTGCATCTCTCTGACGTTGGAATAATGGAATCTATTTTAGCATAACCGCAGAGGGAAGGGGCACTCACACCATTCTCTTTTTTGACGATTTATTATAAAGAACGATTCTATCCTGAGAGAACGTGAAGGAATCAGATGTCCATTCGACGTATCGCCCTGCTTTCCATCTTTTTGCTGACACTTTCGGCTGCCGGAGCGCAACAGAGCGGTACGGCCGGATCCGGATGGGGTGACGGCCTTCTCGAAGCGCTGGAAGAGGCGAGCGACATCGCGACCCAGGAGCGGCTCAATATCGACGAAATCCCGGAGTTCACGACCGTTCTCAGATCCGAAGAGTTGCGTGCCGCGGGGGTGCAGGATCTGTTCGACGCTCTCTCGCTCGTCCCGGGCATTCAGACATCCGTCATGCAAAACGGCATCAAAAAGGTCGTCATGCGCGGCTACGACAATCCCAACAGTTTCGTCTTCGACAAATTCAAACTCGTCATCGACGGATACACCGTCGATACCGTCGATTTTCAGAACACCTCCTACTACCTCAGCCTGCCGATCGAACTGATCGAGAGAATCGAAGTGGTGCTCGGTCCTGCGGCGGCACTGGAGACCTCCGGAGCCCTGACCGGCGTCATCAAACTCTTCACGAAAAGCGGATCGGAGAAAACGGAAGGATCGCTTTTCGTCCACGGCGGCAGCTACGCGGAAGTGATGGTCGCAACGGTGCAGAGTTACGCACTGGGTGACGAAACCCGGCTCAGTCTCGACGGGTACTACAAGAAGCACGACCGCATGCTCGATGCCGATGACTACGCTCTTCCCAACACACTCGCCAGAGATCCCGAGTCGAGCGAGTGGCTGAAAGATTTCTCGGTAGGAGCGACACTCCGATACAAAAAGCTGAAGATCACAGGCCGCATCAAGCGGGAACATCAGGGAAACTATTTCGGATGGGAGGAGTATCTCGAACAATCCACGAAAAGGGGTATGACGGCCCGTCACATCTATCTGCAGGGAAGCTACGAAGATGATCTCTCCTCCATGGAGTCGCTCAGACTCTCACTCGCCTACAGCCATTTCAGATACGACGCCGACGCGCAGAACTATATCGGAGTGACACACGATTTATACCTTCCCTATACTCTGGATCTGAAACAGAGCGAAGCCGGCATGCAGATGGAAGCGTCGGTCAATACCAGGCGCATCGAAAATCACGACATACGGATGGGATGGCACGGTTTTTCGAGCCGTCAGTACAGCAACGATCTGGATATCGAACTTCCGACGGGAGCCACCATCGACACGACACTGACCCGAAAGGATCTCAAGCGCTACCTCTCCTCCTTCTATCTGACCGATTCCGTCTCGATGGGAGAAAAGGTCGACGGCCATTTCGCTCTCAGATACGACCATCTGAGCGACATCCACAAAGGCTATTACAGTCTCGACGCCACGCTGCTCTATCGCCCATGGAGCACGCTGACCGTCAAGGGGGGATACGGCCACGCCTACCGGGCACCCTCCTGGGTCGAACTCCATACGATCCATCTCGAAGGGCTTCGGACCGGCAACCCCGATCTCGAAGCGGAAGAAGCCGACACGATCGAGGGATCGCTGATCTTCACCCCCTCGATGCGCCACCTCCTGAAACTCAATCTCTACTATACCAATGTGGACAACCTCATCGACAACAGGGAGATTTCGGGCACGGCACGGGCATCGGAGGAACCAGAATACGACAATTACAAAAACAGAGAGAGCAAAGGTTTCGAACTCGGTTACCGATACAGACCTTCGCCCGTCCATACCCTGAAAACGGCCTGTGCCTACAACGACACCGAGTACGTCACCGAGAAACAGTATGCCCAGTCGATGCCGGGCGTGGCCCACTGGAGCGGTTATCTCCTCTATCGCTACAATCCCAACGCCTCGACGACGCTTTCGGCCAGAGTCCGGTACATGGGACCCCAAAAAGCCTATCACGACTACGGCCGGGACGACGTCTCCTCCTACACCACGGTGGATGCCACATACAGTTACATCGCACCCTCCGGATGGAAATGCTACGCCACCGTCAAAAATCTCTTCGACGAGGAGGTTCGCGACAGCAGCTACTACGAGAGGCACGACGGCATTATCAGGCCGGGCAGAAGATTTTTCGTAACGGTCGAGTTTCCCCTATGATCAAACGGCTCCTCTTTCTGTGCTGGCTCCTTGCCATCTCCACAAACGCCTATATCTACAACGATTCACTGCTGCTGATCTACGCCAAAATCGTTCCCAAAATCATGATACTCGACCATACGGAACGAGAGAATGGGCCATCCTCTCCGATACTCTGCATACTCTACGAAAAGGGTGACAGACGCACCGCCGTCAAACTACGGGAGTTGATCCTCGCCAATCTTCCAAAAAACGGAAAAAATTCTCTCCGTATCGTCACGAAACCCTACAGCCAAACGGAGAAGTGCGAAGAGGTCTCCGCATTTCTTCTGCTCAACACCGGAGCCGAACGGGTAAAAAAGGCGATAGGTTTCGCAAAAAAAAGGCAACTGCTGAGTTTCGCCTATGACAGCAATATGCTCGATTACGGCGCGATCGTCTCATTGCACGCAGGCAAAAGAGTCTATCCCCTCGTCAACATCGACGCCATCAAACAAAACAGACTCCGGCTCGATCCTCTCCTTTTCCAGGTGGCGAAAATCTACAGAGGGGGCGGCTCGTGAAACGGACATCTTCCCTGACGACACGCATCATCGCCATCGTCACCCTCTCTTTTCTGCTTCTGCTGAGTCTCGTGAGCTACTCCCACTACTACTCGATGCGGGAATTCACGAAAGAGAGCGAAACCCAAAAGAGCGAGCTCATCCTCCACTCCATCGCACCCGTCGTCGCCATCGACATCTACCTGGAGATGGACGATCCGATGCGGGAGTATCTGATGAAGATCGTCGAACAGAATCCGATGATCCTGAAGCTGACGGTGCGGGACGAGAAGGGACGCACACGTTTCGACTACGCATCGCCCCGAGCCTCCCTGGAAGTCGAACCGATCTTCCGCAGCACCGAACTGCACAATCAAATGAACGGTTCGAACATCGGCGAGATAGAGATGCTCTACTCCAACGCCAAATACGAGATGCTTCTGACGCGCTACCGCATCTTCACGATTCTTCTCTTCGCGGGCGCCATGATCATAGCCCTGATTCTGCTTCTGTGGCTGAGAGCCTATCTATCGCCGCTGAAAAAGCTGGCGGACGAACTGAAATCCTACGATCCCCAGCGACACAACTTCATCAAAGAGAGGATGGAGAGCAAAGACGAGATCGCCGTCATCCACAACGCGGTCGTCGACATGGTCGAGAATATAGAAAACTACACCTCCAAACTCTACGAGCTCAACCTCAAACTCGAAACGAAGGTCAAAGAGCGCACGAGAATCCTCGAAGAGACCAACGAACGGCTCCGAAGAGAGGTGGTCGAAAGGACAAGGGCCGAAGAGGCCCTAAAATACGCCAACAAAATGCTCGAACAGCTCTCCATCACCGACGCGCTCACCGGCCTCCACAACCGGCGCATGTTCGACCAGAACCTCGCCAACTACTGGAAAATGGCCCGACGGGAAAGAATGCCGATATCGCTGCTGTTGTGCGACATCGATTTTTTCAAACGGATCAACGACAATTTCGGCCATCTGGCGGGAGACCAGTGCCTGAAGGAGCTGGCACAGATTCTGAAAGCGTGTATCAGCCGTCCGATGGACATGGTGGCACGCTATGGGGGAGAGGAGTTCATCTTCGTGCTGCCTGACACGCCGCTGCTTGGGGCCGTGGGAATCGCCAACGACATCATGCAGCGCATCGCCAAACGTAACGAAGCCACCTATACCGACATCAAGTTCACACTGAGTATAGGCATAGCCACCGTCACGCCGGACGAGAAGAGCGGAGAGTGCCTGGAGCTGCTTCATGCCGCCGACAAAGCGCTCTACGCGGCGAAAGAGAAGGGGCGCAACCGCATCGAAGTGCACCCCCTGTAGGTTCTATTTTTCTCTGGTTTCGTGAATTTCGATCGTCTCGATCGTATCGTTCTGGTCGATGCTGTCGAGGACCAGCATACTGTCGGCATCATCCTCTTCGATACCTCCGAAGACCGTATGCACCCCGTCCAGATGGGGGCATGGCGCGAAACAGATGAAAAACTGGCTTCCTCCCGTATCTTTGCCGGCATGGGCCATCGAAATGGTCCCTTTGACGTGTCTGTGGGTATTTTTGTCGGTCTCGCAGGCGATCGCCCATCCGGGTCCGCCGGTACCCGGCATTCCCGAGGCTCCTTCCCTGGAATGAGGGCATCCGCCCTGCGCCATGAACCCTTTGATGACCCGGTGAAACTTCAGGTTGTCGTAGAAGCCCTCTTTTGCCAGTGTGGCGAAATTGGCCACGGTATTGGGGACCTCGTCGACATAGAGTTTCAGCCAGATGTCGCCTTTGTTGGTCTTGATCTTCGCATACTGAAAACTCTTCAGCGTCTCCTGGTCGTAGTCATAGGTTTTCAACTTTTTTCCAAACATCTGATTATCCTTGATCGATAGATTTACGGGGCGGATTATACCACGTCGCTCAATACGGAAGATGGGTTTTTAGAAAAACGAAGAAGTGGTTGAGTCTGATCAACAGCCGCTTGTAGAGCGGAAGATTGGCCACCTGCAGGTGGCAGAAGAGTTCGTTGAGGCCCTCACGTTCACTCTGCGTCAGATTGCTCATTTAACGCCTTTATTTTTTTTACCACACGTACTATTTCGTCATCGTCCAGTTCACCGAGCATCTGCATCAAGGCGCGTGCCGCGATCGGCTGCGCTTTCCCCGTCCGCCAGTCCTGATAGGTCCGCATCGAAATACCCAACTCTTCCGCCATCGCCTTCTGCGAAATCTTTTTTCCGTTGTTTTTGGCTTCCAGGGCATTGTGGACAATGTTGAAAATGTCGCTGACTTTCATCACAAAATTATACTTCCCGAAGCTGTAATACACATTAATATGCTGTTTATTTCCATTTATCTTCTACTTTTAAGTATTTTTATATGTTTTACTATCATATATATACTTTTTTTATTTATTTTTTTACATTTTTTATACATTTTTCTGTGCACTACTCTCAAGCAATTCCCATTCCCTCTGCCGTTTGGTTATAATTTTTCATAAACAATGTCAGGGAGTCCCATGCACAGGATCGTGGTCATCGGTGGCGGATACGGCGGTCTTCGCGCCATCGAAAAGCTTGTCGGAACACCGGATACGGAAATCACGCTGATCGACAGAAACGGCTATCACTACATGCAGACGGAGGTCTACGGCTATATCGCCGGCACGAAGGACATCGACGAACTTGCGGTCGATCTGGAGGGCTGGTGCGGAGGGTTCTCTCCACCGGTACGTTTCGTCCGGGGAGAAGTCGAACGTATCGACCCCGACGGATCACTGGTCCATCTCGACACGTCTGCCATCCCCTACGACACCCTTATCATCGCCACCGGAGCCAGGACCAACTTCCCCTCTTTCATCGAAGGGCTCAGAGAGCACAGCTACGGTGTCAAACGGCTGGAGAAGGCTTTCGGCTTCCGCCACCGGTTCCAGGAGCTGGTGGAGAGGAAGCTGGAGGGGGATGCGGAACCCATCCACATCGTCGTAGCCGGCGCGGGGCTCTCGGGCGTGGAGGTGGCAGCCGAGATGGCCTATATGCTCAGACGCTACAAAAAGACACTGGGGCGCCATATCCGCGAGATAGAGATCACCCTCGTCGACGCCTGCGACACGATCCTTCCGGGCCTGCACCCTTTTGTGATCGAAAGCGCACGAAAACGTCTGCACGATCTGAACGTGGTTCTGAAAACCTCCGCCTTCATCGACAGGGTGGACGAGACCCATCTGCATCTGAAAACCAAAGAGCGGCTTCCCTATACATTCATCGTCTTTACGGGCGGCATCCGGGCGATCAGCGATTTCGTACCCGAATCGTTCGAAAAGAATTCCGCCGGCCAGCTGGCCGTGACGCCGTATCTCACCATCGAAGGCTACGAAAACGTTTTCGCCATCGGTGACGTAGCCGACATCAGGGACCCCGAAGGCAACCCCCTTCCTCCCACCGCCCAGATCGCGGAAAAAAGCGCCGAACATGTGGCACGAACCGTGATACGGCGGCTGAGGGGAGAGGAGACACACCCCTTTGCGGGAAAGATGGACGGCCTTTTCATCGCGCTGGGCGGCCGTTACGGCGTCGCCGAACTTTTCGGATGGCGGTTCAAGGGAATCGGCGTCTACTATCTCAAACGTCTCGTCACGCTCGTCTACTATCTGGGTATCAGCCTTAGGGTCAACGCCGGATACAAGATCCGATGACAGGACTGTTACGATTTTTCCCATCCTGCACGGCCGCGCGGTCTCCCGTCCCGGCCGATCGGCTCGAAACTCCGCAAAACCGGACAAAGAAACTTTTAGGTATTACTTTATATAATCAGTTAATTGCCGTATATACGCTTTTGCAGGATCAAAAAAGGGCACAATAACCGAAAATCGACCGAAGGAGACGTGTGCATGAGTCATACAAACAATGAAATCTATTATCCCAACAGAGCGTTCGCCAAAGAGGCGCGTATCAAGAATATGTGTGAATACAACGAACTGATGGCCTGGGCCAAAGAGGATTACGAAGGGTACTGGGATCACTGGGCAAAAGAGAAGATCGACTGGATCGAGCCCTACCATACGGTCCTGGACGAGAGCGACGCCCCTTTCTACAAATGGTTCGTGGGCGGAAAGCTCAACGTCTGCCACCAGTGTGTCGACCGCCATATCGACGTCCGAAAGAACAAGGCGGCCATCATCTTCGAAGGGGACCGCGGCGACAAGCAGATCATCACCTATCTCGAACTCTACCGGAACGTCAACCGCTTCGCCAATCTGCTGAAAAACCGTTTCGGCGTCAAAAAGGGTGACCGGGTCGTCCTCTACATGCCGATGATCCCCGAAGCGGCCTACGCGATGCTGGCCTGTGCCAGACTGGGAGCGATCCATTCGGTCGTCTTCGGCGGATTCAGCGCCGAAGCGCTGCGCGACCGCATCATCGACGCGGAGGCGAAAGTGGTCATCACCGCCGATGGCGCCTTCCGCAAGGACAAACCCTACATGCTCAAACCGGTCGTCGACGAAGCCCTCGAAGAGGGGTGCGACTGTGTCGAGAAGGTCCTGGTCGTCCAGCGCAACATGGAGGATGTCGTCTGGATCGAGGGGCGCGACTACAGCTACAACGAGCTGATCGACCTGGAGAGCGACCGCTGCGAGCCGGAGGTGATGGATAGCGAAGATCCCCTCTTCCTGCTCTACACCTCCGGCTCCACCGGCAAACCCAAAGGGGTCCAGCACTCCCAGGCCGGCTACATCCTCTGGGCCCAGATGACGATGGAGTGGGTCTTCGACGTCAAGGAGAACGACACCTACTGGTGTACCGCCGACATCGGATGGATCACGGGGCATACCTACATCGTCTACGGACCGCTGGCGATGGGCGCGACGACGGTGATGTTCGAGGGGGTTCCCACCTATCCCGACGCCGGGCGGGCCTGGAAGATGGTCGAAGAGTACAAGATCAACCAGTTCTACACGGCTCCCACGGCGATCCGCGTGCTGCACAAACTGGGCGAGAACGAGCCCGAAAAGTACGACCTGAGTTCCCTGAAAGTGCTCGGCACCGTCGGCGAGCCGATCGATCCGCCGGCCTGGAAGTGGTACTACGAAAAGATCGGCGGCGGCCGCTGCGCCATCGTCGACACCTGGTGGCAGACCGAAACGGGCGGCCACATGATCAGCCCGCTGCCGGGCGCGACCCCCATCAAGCCCGCCTGCGCCACCTTCCCGCTGCCGGGGATCATGGCCGAAGTGATCGAACCCGACGGCACGCCGGTGGCCCCGGGCGAGCAGGGCCTGCTCTGCATCACCCGCCCCTGGCCCAGCATGATCCGCACCATCTGGGGCGACCCCGAACGCTTCGTCAAAAGCTACTTCGGCGACGCCAAAAAAGATGGCAGACCGGTCTACTTCTCCGGTGACGGCGCGACGATCGACGAAGAGGGCTACATCACCATCACGGGCCGTGTCGACGACGTCATCAACGTCTCGGGCCATCGCATGGGCACCGCCGAGATCGAAGCGGCGATCAAGAAGCATCCCCACGTGGCCGAAGTGGCCGTGGTGGGCAAACCGGACGAGCTCAAAGGCGAGAGCATCTTCGCCTACATTGTCCTCAAAGATGTAGAGGACAGCTTCGGCGAAGAGGCGGAGCTGGCCAAGGAGATCAACGAAGTGATCGCCAAAGAGATCGGCAATATCGCCAAAGCCGACACGATCAAAGTCGTTCCCGGCCTGCCCAAAACACGCTCGGGCAAGGTGATGCGCCGCATCCTGCGCGCCATCGCCAAAGGGGAAGAGATCAAACAGGACATCTCGACACTGGAAGATCCGAGCATCGTGGCGAAGATCCAGACCTGCGTCATAGGATAAAGGAGAGAGGATGAAAACCCGGGTCGTTTTGCTGGCACTGCTTCTGTTTCTGACAGGCTGTTCTCAGCAGGAGCGGCCCAAAGAGAAGATCTACTTCTCCGTCCTCGTTCCCCAGCCCGTCGGAACACAGTCCACAGCTTACGTCGACAGAATGCAGGTTTTCACCTCCGAACTTCCCGAAACCGTCGTCTCGGCGATGGTGGTCAACAACCCGATCCGTGCCGACAGAGAGGCGCTGATCGCTCTGGCCATCGCCAACAAAACGGACAAGACCGTTCCCCTCGACTGGGAAAAGATCTCTTTTTTCCATCCCAAAAACATCATCCGGATGCTGCCGATCGAAGAGGTCTGCCACTACTTCGAGCAGCCGGGCCACAGCAAACCGATACTCGGCACAAAACTCTTCGAACGGGAACTCCTGCGCTACGGCGTCGTCAGCGACAAAGAGAGCAACAGGTCGAAACTGCGTCCGACGGAAAAGTCTCTCGCACAGATCTACAGCGATATCCGCAAGGATCTCTGCTTCGTCCGGCTGCCCCACAACACCGCTTTGCCGCCAAACAGCAGCACCGTCGGATTTCTCGTCATTCTGCTGCCCAAAGAGAACTTCATACGAAAAACCGATTTCATGCTCAAGATACCGGTCGGAAACGACCTGCACAAACTTCGCTACAAACTCCAGCCGATCGACGGCGACGGCGGCAAATAGGGTATAATTTCCCAAAAAGGACCCACCCATGCAACTCTGTGTGGCTCTCGACCTGCCGACGAAAGAGGAGAATCTCGCCCTCGCCGAAAAGCTGAAAAACCACGATATCTGGCTCAAAGTCGGTTTTCGCACCTTCATCCGCGACGGACGCCCGTTTCTCGAGGATCTCAAAACGATCAATCCCGGCTTCAGAATCTTTCTCGATCTGAAACTCTACGACATTCCCAACACGATGGCCGACGCCGCCGAGGAGATCGCGAAGATGGACGTGGATATGTTCAACATCCACGCCAGCGCCGGCAAAAAGGCGATGCAGACCGTGATGCAGAGACTCGAGCCCTTCGAAAAAAGGCCGCTCGTCCTCGCCGTCACGGCCCTCACATCGTTCGACTACCACACTTTCAAGGAGATCTACGGGGCGGATATCGAAGAGAAGGCGAAACAGTTCGCCCTGCAGAGCTACCAGGCGGGCCTCGACGGCGTCGTCTGCAGTGTCTACGAAAGCAGGATGATCAAGCACGAAACCGACCGCGGCTTTTTGACTCTGACACCGGGCATCCGCCCCTTCGGCGAAGCGAGCGACGATCAGAAAAGGGTGGCGGATATAGAAACGGCAAAAAGAGAGATGGTCGACATCATCGTCGTAGGCCGGCCCGTCTACAAAGCCGACAGACCGGCTGAAGTGGTCGAAAAGATCCTACAGGCCCTCTGAAGCCTACCAGTTCCCCTGGGGAACGGCCGTCTCCATACCCCAGATCATCCAGCCCACGAAAAGCGCGAAGAGTATGACGAAAACGAGCGGAGCGTATTTCTGAAACATTCTGACTCCTGAAATAGTTTTTCCGCATTGTAGCCAACAAATCATGAAACCAATCGGAAAACTCCAACAAACGATTCCGCTTAATTTCCGCCACAGGGAACGG
>NZ_JAOZOZ010000071.1 GCF_029933015.1 Hydrogenimonas sp.
TATCTTTTCAGTATCGCCATGCGGATGATCTGGGTCCAGTGGGCGGGTGCGCATCCCGAGTTTTTCTGGAACGGGCAGATCATGATCAACACCAACGACGGCTATTTTTTCGCTTCCGGTGTCCAGAAGGAGCTTTTCGGCACGCTGCAGCACAATCCCAGGGTCCCCGACATCTTCTACACCGCCACGGTGTTCGTCACCTATCTGGCGGCGAAATTCCTTCCTTTCTCTCTCGATACGGTGATCCTCTATATGCCCACCGTCATTTCCGGTCTCGTCGTCGTTCCCATCATTCTGATAGGCCGTCTCTACCATTCGACGCTGATGGGTTTTTTCGCCGCGTTGCTGGGAGCGATCGCCTGGAGCTACTACAACCGGACGATGACGGGTTATTACGATACGGATATGTTTTCGGCCATGGCGCCGATGTTCATTCTCTATTTTCTCATCGGCGCCATCGAGAAGGAGGACTATGCCCACCTTTTGCTGGCGGCGCTGACGATCGTGCTCTATCCTTTTCTGTATGATATGGGGCTTTCGATCATCTACGCGATGGGGCTGATGTATATGCTCTATATGGTCGTCTTCCATCCCCGGGACCGCTTCACCTACCGATCCATCGCGATCATAGCTCTGGCGCTGATGCCCTTCTACTGGCCGGCGAAAATCGCGGCGATCGCGCTCGCCTATCTTCTTTTCAGGCAGGAGCGTCTGGAGGGAATGCACGAGAAGATCTTCGCAGCTGTCGCGGTCCTTCTTTTTCTGTGGCTCGGCGACGTCTTCCCCCTCATATGGCACAAGATCGCCAGTTACGCCGTCCGCGGAACCGAAACCCAGGGGCTTCATTTCTTCCAGGTCAACGCCACGGTACGCGAAGCGGGAAAGATCCCCTTCGAGTTGATGGCCAAACGGATCAGCGGTTCGGTGCCGGGGCTTTTCGCCGCCGTGATCGGCTACATCCTGCTCGTTGTCCGCCACCGCTCCTTCATTCTCGCTCTGCCTCTCATCGGCATCGGTATCTTTTCGCTGTGGGGCGGCCTGCGTTTTACGGTCTATGCTGTGCCAGTGGCGGCCATCAGTCTCGTCTATCTCATTTTCGTCGTCACCTCTTTCATGCAGAACGAGCGTCTGCGCTATCTCGCCACGGGGATCCTGACCCTTCTGGCGCTCTGGCCCAATATAGCCCATATCCAAAACTACAAAGTTCCCACCGTCTTCAACGCCGAAGAGGTGAAAGTCCTGGACGGACTCAAAAGAAAAGGAAGCGACAAGGATTATGTGGTCGCGTGGTGGGACTACGGGTATCCCATCTGGTATTACGCCGACAAAAACACACTGATCGACGGGGGAAAGCACGATCACGACAATTTCATCGTCTCCGAAATCCTGACGACCGATTCGCAGCTCGAGGCGGCCAGGCTCAGCCGTATCGCGGTGGAGACCTATGTCTCCTCCGGCTACAAGGTGGTGGCGGACACGCTCTTTGAAAACGGCAAGCATCCCGTCGACCCCAACGACTATCTTCAGAGACTCTCCGAGACGGCCCCGGTGAAGATGCCTGAAAAAACCCGGGAAGTGTTTCTCTATCTGCCCTACAGAATGATCGACATTTTCCCGACGGTCGCCGTCTTCAGCAATCTCGACCTCAAAACCGGCGAACGGTACGAACGCAACTTTTTCTACAAAATCAACAATTTCAAAGATTCGCCCGACGAGCTGATACTCGGTGGGGGCATCAAGCTCGACAAACGTACGGCGATACTGCATCTGGGCAATCGCAAGACGCAGCTTCGCCGGTTCGTCGTCACGACACTCGACGAAAAGGGTAAAAACCATACGAATGTGCAGAACGTCAATCCGGAGGCGAAAATCTCGCTGATTTTCATGAAAAGCTACAACGCTTTTCTGCTTCTCGATGAAAAGATGTACAATTCGCTGTATATCCAGCTTTTCGTGCTGGGGAACTACAACGACGACCTGTTCGAACTGGTCGAAAGTTCTCCCTGGTCGAAAGTGTACAGACTCAAACTATGAAACGTTCCGACGAAATAGTCAAACGCCTTTTCGATGTGACGCTTTCGGCCGCCGGTCTCGTGGTGCTCTCGCCCGTGATACTGGCCGCATGGGCGGTGGCTTCCCTGGAAACCGGGAGCAACGGCTTTTTTCTGCAGACGCGTGTGGGAAAGGACGGAAAGCTGTTTCGTGTGATCAAGATCAAAACCATGAAGCCGCTCGAAGGGGTGGATACGACCGTTACGACCGCGTCGGATGCGCGGATCACGCGAAGCGGCCGTTTTTTCAGAAAAACGAAGATCGACGAGCTTCCCCAGCTGTGGAACATCCTCAAGGGAGAGATGAGCTTCGTGGGACCGCGGCCCGACGTTCCGGGATTCGCTGACCGGCTGGAGGGGGAGGACCGCGTCGTGCTTTCGGTCCGACCCGGCATCACGGGGCCCGCGACGCTGAAATACAGAAACGAGGAGGAGATCCTGGCCAACCAGGAGGATCCCGAGCGCTACAACCGGGAAGTGATCTGGCCGGACAAAGTGCGTATCAACGCGGAATATATCCGAAACTGGAGCTTCCGAGGGGATCTGGAAATCCTTCTTAAAACGATCAAAGGCGCATAGATGGACAAAAGAGTGTTTCTCTCCCCTCCGGACATGGGCGGTTCGGAACCCGACTATGTCAAGGAGGTTTTCGAAAGCAACTATATCGCACCCATCGGTCAATTCGTCGACAGGTTCGAACGCGCCGTCGTCTCTTTCACGGGAGCGGAACACGCCGTGGCCTTGAGCTCCGGGACCGCGGCGATCCATCTGGCTCTGAGGGTCGGCGGCGTGGAGAGGGGAGACAGGGTGCTGGCCTCCACTTTTACCTTTATCGGCTCCGTGGCGCCCATTCTTTACCAGAATGCCGAGCCCGTTTTCATAGATTCGGACGAGAGCTGGAATCTCGATCCGACTCTTCTGGAAGAGGCGATAGAGAGGGAGAAGCCCAAAGCGCTGATCCTCACGCATCTGTACGGCCAGAGTGCGAAAATGGAGGAGATCGTCCAAATCTGTGAAGAAAAGGGTGTTCTGCTGATCGAAGATGCGGCAGAGAGTCTCGGGGCGACCTATGGCGGGAAGCAGACGGGCACTTTCGGACGGTTCGGCATCTACTCTTTCAACGGCAACAAGATCATTACGACCGGGGGAGGGGGCATGCTGGTGGGTGCGAAAGCGGAAGATATCGAGAAGGCGAGAAAACTCTCCACCCAGGCGAGGGAAGAGGCGATATGGTATGAGCATACCGAAGTCGGCTACAACTACCGCATGAGCAACGTGCTGGCGGCGATCGGTGTGGGGCAGATGGAGGTTCTTCCCGAACGGATCGAAAAAAAGCGGAAGATTTTCGAATGGTACCGGGAGTCTCTGGAGGATATCGAAGAGATCTCCTGGATGCCCGAGGTCGAAAAGAGCCGGGGCAACCGGTGGCTGACCACACTGACATTCGAAAAAACCGATCCTTTCGAGGTGATCGGTGCACTCGAGAGAAAAAACGTCGAGTCGAGACCGCTGTGGAAGCCGATGCATATGCAGCCGCTTTTCAGAGGCGCCAGAGCGTATGGCGGCGGAGTGAGCGAGAAGCTTTTCGCCAGAGGGCTCTGCCTTCCCAGCGGTACGTCTCTTGAAAAAGAGGATGTCGAGAAAATTTCCGCCATCGTCCGGGAGGCGATATGTTCATAAGACCCACGTTCGGAACGAGGATTCTCTTTTTTGTACTGAGTGACCTGCTCCTGAGTGCGGTGACGCTCTATTCGGCCTACGCACTCCGTTTCAATTTCGCGATTCCTCCCCATTTCCTCGACAATTTTTGGCGCGTCTATGTCGTTCTCGTCTTTTTCAAGATCGCGGCCTTTTTTCTTTTGCGGGTATATTTCAGTTCATGGAGGTTTTTCGGACTCCACGATTTCAAGAGGCTTTTTCTGGGGCATGTGTTCGCCTATGCGGCCTTCGTCGTCGTTTTTCTTTTCGCGAAGGAGTGGTTTACGCCGATGCCAAGAAGCGCCATCATCATCGATTTCGTTCTCTCGATGCTGCTGATCGGGGGGCTTCGTATCTCCAAACGGCTCGTCATAGAGAGTGCCGGAAGCGGCGAGAAAAAGAAGAGCGTCGTCATAGGGGTCTCCCCCCGGACTTCCCAGATCATCAGGAGCGGACTTTCGGGAGACATTCCTTTCTATCCGGTAGGTGTGATCGATATCGGCGGGAGGATGGCCGGAACCTATGTGGAAAACGTCAAAGTCTACGATATCGGAAAGCTTTCCGATATCGTAAGAGAAGAGGAGGTGCAGGCCGCTCTGATCGCCCAGAGGTTCGAACCCAAAGAGCTCGACCGGATCGTCGAAAAGCTCAACGATCTGGGTATAAAAGAGATCAAGCTGGTATCCCTGCTCGCCGACCGTGACGAAAAGCTCAAGGATATCGCCATCGAAGACCTGCTGGCGCGACAACCCAAAGACCTCGATATCGACGCGATCGAAACGTTCGTCAAAAACAAGACGGTGCTCGTGACGGGAGCGGGGGGGAGTATCGGCAGCGAGATTTGCCGGCAGGTACTCAGGTTCGGTGCGGATCGGCTTGTCATGGTCGACAATTCCGAATACAATCTCTATCAGATCGCCGAGCAGATCGACGCTTCGCGGGCGGTGGCGAAACTGGTTTCGGTGCTGGACAGAGAGAGACTCGAGGAGATTTTCGGAAAGTATCGTCCCGA
This sequence comes from Hydrogenimonas sp., assembly GCF_029933015.1. Classification (GTDB taxonomy): domain Bacteria; phylum Campylobacterota; class Campylobacteria; order Campylobacterales; family Hydrogenimonadaceae; genus Hydrogenimonas. The sequence continues at coordinate 4,762 of NZ_JAOZOZ010000071.1, forward strand.
TATCGTGATTCATGCCGCCGCCTACAAGCATGTGCCGCTTTGCGAGGAGAATGTCGATGCGGCCATAGAGAACAACGTCCTGGGCGTCAAGAACGTCATAGATCTGGCCATCCGATACGGTGTCGAAAAGGTCGTCAACATCTCCAGCGATAAAGCGGTGCGCCCCACCAATGTCATGGGGGCCACCAAGAGAGTGGGGGAACTCTATGCCCAGAATGTCCCCTCGGACCGGACCGAAATCGTTTCCGTAAGATTCGGCAACGTGCTGGGTTCCAGCGGAAGTGTCGTGCCCAAGTTCAAAGAGCAGATCCAAAAAGGCGGACCCGTCACGGTCACCCATCCCGAAATCACGCGCTATTTCATGCTGATTCCGGAAGCGTGCCAGCTCGTGCTGCAGGCGGCGGCCATGGCCAAAGGGGGCGAGCTTTTCATTCTCGACATGGGCGAACCGGTCAAAATCGTCGACCTGGCCAGAAAGATGATCCGCCTCTACGGCAAAGAGAATGAGATCGATATCGAGTTCACCGGTCTTCGTCCCGGTGAAAAGCTCTATGAAGAGCTCTTGATCGACGAGGCCGAGTGCAAAACGAAATACGAGTCGATCTATGTGGCGAAATCGACGAAGTACGATATACAAAGGCTGAGAGAGGATATCGAAGCGCTTCTCAAAACGAAAGACAAAACCGGACAGCTCAAAAGGATCGTGCCGGAATTCATGCGCAGGGAGATAGACCGGCTCAGGAAGCCGGGTGAAGAGGAGGGGAAAAGAGGAGAACGCGAGAGATGACGTTCCCTCCTTTTGTCGTCAGCACTCCGTCTTGAGTACCGCGCCGTGGGCGGCGTTGGAGACCAGCAGGCTGTAGCGCTTGAGCCATTTGCCCGGGACCTCTTTTTTCTTTGGCTGCCACTTTTTTCGGCGGCTTTCCAGCTCCTCGTCGCTGAGGTCGACCCGCAGGATATGGGCGTCGACGTCGAGTTCGATGATGTCGCCGTCTTCGAGCAGCCCGATGACGCCCCCTTCGGCCGCCTCGGGGCTGACATGCCCGATGGAGGCGCCGTGGGTGGCGCCGCTGAATCTTCCGTCGGTGATCAAAGCTACTTTGTCGCCCAGGCCCATCCCCATGATGAGGCTGGTGGGGGCCAGCATCTCCTGCATGCCCGGGCCGCCTTTGGGTCCTTCGTAACGGATGACTACTACGTCACCGGCCTTGACCTTGCCGCCCATGATGCCCTCAATCGCTTCCGGCTGGCTGTCGAAGCAGACCGCTTTGCCCCGGAATTTTCGCATGTGCGGGGCGATACCTGCGCTCTTGACCACGGCCCCCTCCTCGGCCAGGTTGCCGTAGAGGATCGAGAGGCCGCCCACCTGGGAGTAGGGGTTGTCGATGGGGTGGATGATGTTCGTGTCTTTGATCTCGGCGTCTTTGATCCGCTCACCGATCGTCTCGCCGGTGACGGTCATGGCGTCGAGTCTGAGCACGTCGCCCCGCTTGGAGATCTCTTTCATCACGGCGCTCACGCCGCCGGCGCGGTTGATATCTTCCATGTGAACGGTCGATAACGAGGGGGAGATTTTGGCGATATTGGCCACTTTGTCGCTCAGTTCGTTGATTTTTTTGAGGTCGTAGTCGACGCCCGCTTCGATGGCGATCGCCATCATGTGCAAGACGGTGTTGGTACTGCCGCCCATGGCCATGTCGACGACGAAAGCGTTGTTGACGGCGTCTTCGTTGAGGATGTCGCGGATGTTGGGACCTTCGGCCTTGGCCATCTCGACGATTCGCTTGGCCGCCGTGCGCACCATCTCCAGCCGCTCCTCGGTCATCGCCAGCACCGTACCGTTGCCGGGCAGGGCGATCCCCATCGCCTCACACAGCGTGTTCATGGAGTTGGCCGTGAACATCCCCGAACACGATCCGCCGCTGGGGCACGCTTCGCACTCGATTTCGTAGAGTTGCTCGTCGGTGATCTCCCCTTTGGCCCGCTGTCCGACCGCTTCGAAAGCCGTGGCCAGGTCGATCGGCGTGCCGTCTTTGAGGTGGCCGGCCCGCATCGGTCCGCCCGAGACGAATATGGTAGGGACGTTGACCCGCAGCGCGCCCATCACCATACCGGGAACGATCTTGTCGCAGTTGGGGATACAGATGAGTGCGTCGAGCTTGTGGGCGTTCATCACCGTTTCGATGCTGTCTGCGATGATTTCGCGGCTTGGCAGCGAGTAGAGCATGCCGTCGTGTCCCATGGCGATGCCGTCGTCGACACCGATGGTGTTGAACTCGAAAGGCACGCCACCCGCTTCGCGGATCGCTTCTTTGACGATGCGGCCGTATTCTTGCAGGAAGAAGTGGCCGGGAATGATGTCGATGTAGCTGTTGGCTACCCCGATGAACGGTTTGTCGAAATCCTCGTCCTTCAGTCCGGTCGCACGCAGAAGACTGCGGTGCGGTGCACGTTCGAAGCCTTTTTTGATGATGTCACTTCGCATTGTGGATCCTTGCTGTTTCTGATTTTTGGGTAATTGTATCGAAAAACCGCTTTACAGGACGCAAAAAACGGCTTTTGCCATGTCAGACTCTTTACAACACAAAAATTTTGGGCTATAATACCCGTCCCAAAACATGCGGGAGTAGCTCAGTGGTAGAGCACGACCTTGCCAAGGTCGGGGTCGCGGGTTCGACCCCCGTCTCCCGCTCCATAGTTGTATCCAGATAATTTGTGATAGTTTGACAACCGAACAAATTTACTGCCCGGATGGCGGAATCGGTAGACGCAAGGGACTTAAAATCCCTCGAACATTTGTTCGTGCCGGTTCAAGTCCGGCTCCGGGCACCATTTCTATAAAGTATGGCGGCATAGCCAAGTGCCAAGGCAGCGGCCCCGCAAGGCCGTGATCCCCGTGTTCAACTCCGGGTGCCGCCTCCAATCGGAAATGGCGACATAGCCAAGTGGTAAGGCACGGGCCTGCAAAGCCCTGATCCCCGGTTCGAATCCGGGTGTCGCCTCCAGAAAAATCAAGCTTTTTACAGATGGCGGCATAGCCAAGTGCCAAGGCAGCGGCCCCGCAAGGCCGTGATCCCCGTGTTCAACTCCGGGTGCCGCCTCCAGTTTCGCTTCAGTGACAGATTGAAAAAATCGGGGGATGGCTGAGTGGTCGAAAGCGGCGGTCTTGAAAACCGTTGAGGGTCAC
>NZ_JAOZOZ010000072.1 GCF_029933015.1 Hydrogenimonas sp.
GAAACGCGCCGGAAGCGGAAAGCTCTCTTTTTCGAGAATTTTCGCGATCGCTTCGACCTCCTTTTCGATCCGCTCGTCGTAAGCGAGGCGGCATTCGGGTTTTTCCCGCTCGTAAACCTCGATCACCTTTTTAAAAAGTTCTTCTATGCCCGTTTTCTCTTTCGCCGACGTGGCGACACCGGGAACACCCGTGATTTTTCCGAATTTTTCCGTATCGATGGCGCCGCCGAGTTTTGTGACTTCGTCGTACATGTTGAAAGCGATCACGATCTTTTTTTCGAGCCGACACAGTTGCAGGGTCATATTGAGATTCCGTGCCAGAGCGTTCGCGTCCACGACGTTGAGAATCACATCGTAATCCTCCCGAAGCAGATAGTTTTTCGTCACTTCCTCCTCGGGGGTGTAGGTCTCCAGCGAATAGATCCCCGGCAAATCGATCATCTCGATTTGGTAGTCCCCTCGTGTGAGCGTGATCTTCTTGTACTCCACCGTGACGCCGGGAAAGTTTCCCACATGCAGATGGGCCCCGCTGATGGCGTTGATCAGGGCGCTCTTGCCTACATTGGGCTGGCCCACCAGGGCGACTTTGATCGTTTTCACGCTTCCACCTCCACACTGTCGGCTTCCTCTTTGCGAAGGGCCAGCCGCGTATCGCCCGCCTCGATTTCGAAGGTTTGATTCGCCAGCGTATGATTGAGAAGCCTCACTCTCTCGCCCTTGACGACCCCCAGGGCGTGAAGACGGCTTCTTATCGCTTCGTTTTTTGCCCGGATTCTCCGTATCCGGGCCCTTTTTTTCAACGGCAGTTCACTCAAACTCATGCTCTCTTCTCCTTTCGCTTTTTTCTCTCTTTTTCCAGCCGGACGCCGCCCAGCGAGACACCCAGCAATCCAACGGTGGTGCCGTTGTGCAAGACGGCCGTCGCCAGCGGCGAGAGTCTGCCCAGTACGGCGCCAAGAAGGATCATCGTGTTGATCCCGACGGTGGCGCCGAAATTGGCGTGAATGAGCGAAAGCGTTTTGACGGCCAGTTCCTTGGCTTCGGCCACCCCTTCGATATCGTCTTTGAGAAGCTCGATATCGGCGCTGACCTTGGCGATATTGGCCCCTTTGCTCATGCAGACACTCACGTCCGCCCGGCTCATCGCCGGCGCGTCGTTGATCCCGTCGCCGACAAACGCCACCTTCGCACCCTCCGATTTGAGGCGCTCGATGATCTGCGCCTTCATGGTCGGTTTGAGGTCGGCGTAAACTTCGTCGATACCGGCCTCTTCGGCGATCCGTCTGGCTTTGGCTTCGATGTCTCCGGTGAGCATCACCGTCTTTTTGACGCCGAGTTCCTTGAGGCGCGCGACGACTTCGGAGGCGTTCTCCCTGACCCTGTCGCGCATGCCGACGGTTCCCAGAAGTTTGCCGTCGTAGGCGACATAGAGAATCGTCTTGCCCTCCAGAAGGCACGCTTCGATCTTCTTTTCGTGGGCCGAAAAGTCGATACCGCTGTCCTCTTCGAGGAAATGGCGGCTGCCGATGAGCACCTCCTTGCCGTTGACTTCGGTCTGTACGCCGTGGGCGACGATGAATTTCACCTCTTCGTGGTGCATGTGCGAAAAACCCCGCCGCTTGGCCTCTTCGACGACGGCATGGGCGATCGGGTGGAAATGGTGCTCCTCCGCGCTCGCGGCGAGGTTGAGCAGATCATCCTCGCTCCACGCTTCGTCGAAAGTCGAGACGCTCACCACTTCCAGCTCCCCGTAGGTGAGGGTGCCGGTCTTGTCGAAGACGAAGATATCGGCCTCCGCGAGGGCTTCGATGGCTTTGGGCCCTTTGATCAGGATCCCCTCCCGCCCCGCATAGGCGATGGAGGATTTGAAAGCCACCGGCGTCGCCAGCTTGAGCGCGCACGAATAGTCCCCCTGAAGCACCGAAGCGACGGCGGACCAGTCCCGGTTGATCATCCAGGCGACACCGGCAAGCCCCAGTGTCACGGGCACCAGCTTGTCGGCAAGCCGTCTGGCCCGAAGCTCCACGGAAGATTTTTCGTTGAGCGTCGCCAAAATGTACTCTCTGATTCTGGCCGTCGCCGTTTCGGAACCGACCTTTTCCGCCCAAATCTTGATCTCCCCCTCGACCACGACGGTCCCGGATATGACCCGGTCGCCCCGTTCACGCAGCACCGGTTCGCTCTCGCCCGTCATGGCGACCTGGTTGATCGTCGCGCTTCCTTCCACGATGTGGCCGTCCACGGGAATCGTATCCCCCGTCGAAACGACGACGATATCCCCGATCTTCAGATCTTCGACGGCGACTTTGACCGTTTCCACCTTGCCGCTTTCGCGCTTTTTCTGAACCCATGCCTCCCTGATCTCCGATTTGGCGAGTTCGGCAAGAAGCTCGTTGCTGCGCTGTTCGCTGCTCTCTTCGATATACTCCCCGACCTCCAGAAGAAAGTTCGTGCCGTTGGCGGCGAGGTAGTCCTTGCGTGCCGTACTGACACCCACGGCGGTCGCTTCGAGCACCCTCGAAGTGAGTCCTTCGGTGAAGAGCTCTCCGATGGCGTCACGATAGAGCGGCGAAGAGGCGAGCAGGGTAAAGAGAAGTTTCGCCGGATCGCTCGGTACCGCCTGGGCCAAAGCCAGCGCCCCGGCGGAGCGGACGATGCCGCTTTTTGGAGGTCGTTGGCGAAGCATCGCCTCGTCCAGCGCGTCGAGCGGATAGCGGGAGGGGTCGAAACGCTCCAGATGCGCTTCGATCTCCCGGATATCGGCGCCGTCAATGTAGAAGACGATGCTGCCCGCCGCTTCGGCGAGCCGCACATTTTTGACACCGCGTATCGCTCTTAGTTCGTTCAGCCAGGCTTCGTGATTGAAACGGCGTTTCAGGCACTCGCACCGGTAACGAAGTCTGTGCTTCGACCGATGGAGCGGACGGAATCGTTCCATCTTTCTATCCGTTCTCTTCTTCGATTTCCGCTTTGGCGTCTTCGTAGCGCTCTTTCATCTCCTCGATACCGGCCTGAAAGAGGGTCGTCGCTTTGGCGATCATCTTGAAAATCGTCTTCTGGGCGTTTTCGTTGGTCAGCAGATAGGCGCCCGCCGCACCGATCAGCGCACCTTTGACGAAGTTGGCGGTATCGAAACCGTCCAGCAGGCCGCTGCCGACGGGGGGTGTCTGCGACGGCGCAGGGTTGGCCGCGTAGTAGGGGTTGGATGCGGCGTTCTGCATCGCCGCGGCCCTGGCGAGCGGATTGGCGTACCCGCCCCCCGCGCCGCCGTAGCCTCCGCCCATGCCGCGCATGCCGCCCTCTTGTCCCGCGCCGAAGCCGTAGCCCGTCCGGGCGCCGCCGGCACCGTAACCGCCCGCCGCACCGGCTTGTCCGTAACCCGCGCCGCCAAAGGCGCCATACCCGCCCGACGCTCCGGGCCCACCCTGTGCCGAGCCGTTCCTATCGGCTCCGTAGCCACCCTGGGCATAGGCACCCCCCTGCGGTGCGCCGTTTTGCCCGAAGCCCCGAGCGCCTTCATTCATGCCGCCGCCCTCTTCGTTCCGGTAGCCGCTATTGTTACCGTTTGCGCCTTCGCCGTTGCCCGTCATGCCGTTTTGGTTGGTTTTATTCTCCATCGTTTTCCTCCTTCTTTTTTATGGTTCGTTCGATCTTTTCCGCCGCCTTCTGCGCGGCATAGACACCCAAAAACCCCGCGCCCACGCCAAGCATGGCGCCAAGGTAGTCTCTTTGCCCCAGCGCATTGGCGCACCAGACCGCGCTCGAGGCGGCGATGCCGCCCTGCACGGCCAGACGCGAAGTCTCCAGCAGGGCATCCGAGCCGGAAATTTCACCCTTTTGATACCTGTCGTAACTCATGGATCCGCCGAAAACGGCCGAAAAAACCGTTCCGCTGACCAGATAGCTTGTGACGCTTCGTTGTTCGATCGTATCGATCATCCTTTTTCGCCTTTCGTCTTCGCTTTCTCCCCGCTTTTCGCGGTAGCTTCGGGCTTGTCATCCTCTTTGGTGACGCATTCGGCCGTTTTCCTGACCTTCTCCTTGATCTCTTCGGCCACCTCTTTGGCCTTTTGCGCCCCCTCTTTGACGCCTTCGGCGATCTTCTCTTTCTTGTTTACGGCGACAACCACGGCGGCTCCGGCCACCACTCCCATCACAAACGGCAACATATCGATACTCCTTCACTTCTTTCACAGGCCATGCCCGTCATCTTGAAGGCAACAGTCCGCGGCATCTACGCCGGGCTCTGCGCCACCTACTTTTCGCTCTTTTTTTCGGCTTTCTCTTTCTCCTCTTTTTTGCCTGAAACCCACTTCACAAGGGCCCCGCCCACGACGACGCCCAGCGTAAAAGGTATCCATTGCATCGCTTACGCCTCCTTGTCGTTTTTTGCGAGCTCCTCCAGGAGCTTCGGAATCAACACGGCACCGGCCGCACCTGCGGCCAGGCCGCCCCAGAAGGCCAGGTTGGTATTGGAGAGAAACTTCATCACTTCGCTCTGGTCGATCTCTCCCGCGGCAGCCCTTTTCATGAGATTTCCCACTTCCGAAAGTTGCGCGAGTATGCTTTCGTCGGCGATCTGGTGGCTCGAATAGGTCGAATAGATCGCGTCGATATCCACCGGCGCGGCACTGTAGCGCTGCACGCACTGTCTGAAGGCGGGCAGATGGTGGTCGCGCGAAGCGGCCTGAAGCCGGTAGAGCACATCCTGGATATCGGGGTACTCGCGGGTATACATCAGCAGATTGTCGTACATCAGAACGTTGTCGATCTCCGCGGCGACACCCACTTCGCAGCACTCCACCAGCGTGGGGGGCAGTTCGATCTTTTCGTACCAGTTGTCGACGGGTTCGGGGACGCCGTACCTTCTTAGCAGCGGTTCCAGCGCGCTGTAGTGACGAATCTCGGCCTCCATGATATTCACGAAAGGATCGACGGGTCCGAAGGTGTCGATCGTCTTTCGGTAGGTTTCGTAAGCGTGAAACTCGTCGTAAATGGCGATTCTGAGCACCTGGTGCAGAATCGGTTCGTCGTATTGGGGATCGACCCGCAGGCCGACCAGCAGATCCTCGTCGTAGTTTGTCATCTTTTTTCCTCCTTTTTGTTGTTTGATACCGCCATTACAGGCCGTCAGCCGTTCATCCGTATCCTCTCGAGGCACGCTTCGATATTTTCACCGTTCACCAGGTCTTCCCACAGATCTTTGGGGAGCTTCCGGTGATCGTAGTGGATCGTAACGGAACCGTTGAGCGGGTTGAGGCGAATCTTTTCGATCCCCTCGATACGCTCGGGGATCTCTTCGATATGCTCGATACGAAGGCCTTCGACCTTTTGGGTGATCTTCGGATCGACCCGGGCGCGAAGCCTGCCTCTGGTGTGCGAAAGTATCGTAAAGCAGGCGGCGATACGGGCCAGCTCCTCTTTTGAAATCTTCATCTGTCTACTCTTCCTCCTTATCGATGGTTTCGATGGTCTCCAGATATTTCCTGTCCGCCGGCTCGAGCAGCATCAGCCTCGAGGAGTTGGCCATGATGCCTACCGTGTGGCCGATATGGATCGCCGCGGCGGCGGTGGGAGAGAGCCTGTCCATCATCGCGAACGCCACGCCGGCGATGTTGGTGGAGGTGCCAATCCAGAAATTCTGATGCACCACCTCCATCGTTTTTTTGCTCAGGTCATAGAGTGCGACGATATCCCAGGGATGGGAGTGGCTCACGGCGATGTCGGCCACCTCGATGGCCGCTTCGTTGCCGCTGGCCGCGAACGCCACGGCCACATCGGCCCGGCTCATCGCCAGCGTGTCGTTGACGCCGTCTCCGATCATGACCACGTTGTCGTAGCGCTCTGCGAGCGCCTCGACGGTGGCCGCCTTGTCCCGGGGGGTCTGTTCGGAAAAGACCGCATCGAAACCGAATCGTTTCGCGAACGCTTCGGCCACCCTCTTTTCATCGCCGGTCAACAAAACGATCTGCCGAACGCCCCGATTTCTTAGGTCTTCGATCATGCGGCGCGTTCCGGGGCGCACTTCGTGAATCACGCCGAACAGCCCCAGCAGCTCCCTGCCTTCGGCGACATAGACGACGGTTTTGCCCTCTTCGTGAAGCCGCTCCGACGCCTCCCTGAACGGTTTGACGGAGATTTTGTAGCGGGCCATCATCCGCGCGTTTCCCACGATGAGACGGCGTTCGTCGCCTTTGGCCACGACGCCGAAACCCGGCAGCACTTCGATCTCCCACGCCTGGGAAACCTTCTGGCCCTTCTCTTCCGCTTTTTTGACGATCGCCCTGGCGATGGGGTGGGTGTTTCGGTATTCGGCCGCGGCGGCAAGACGCAGCAGTTCCGCTTCGTCCAGGTCGCCAAGAATCACGATATCGCTCACCAGCGGCTCGCCCGTGGTGAGGGTGCCTGTTTTGTCGAAGCAGAAGACCTCGCTCTGGCTCACCTTCTCCAGCGCCTCGCCGCCCTTGATGAGGATCCCCTGTTTCGCCGCCACCGCGATGCCGCCGCTGATGGCGGTACTGGCCGCCAGGACCGTCGAGCAGGGGCAGGACATGACGATCATGACCGAAAAGGCCGAAAGCCACGATCCGGTGACCAGGAAGGTGGCCACCGTCATGAAGCTTCCCAGCTTCAGGAGTTTCGAGGCGAGGCGGTCGGCTTCCACTTCGCTGGGAGATTTGACGGCAAGGGCCCGTTCCACCTCCGACATGACCCGGGCGATGTAGGTCCCCTCCCCGAGCGCCGTGGCTTCGATATACAGACGCCCGTCGCGGCAGACCGTCCCGGCGAAGACCTTGTCGCCCTTTTGCTTGAAGGCGGGCTCGCTTCGGCCGTTGATGATCGATTCGTCCACTTCGCCCTCGCCCTTTTGCACGACGCCGTCGACGGGAATCTTTTCGCCGGCTCTGCAGACCACGACATCCCCCGGGCGGACCTTCTGCATCTGCACTTCCAGTTCGGCGCCGTCGACGAGCACGAAGACCTTTTTGACATCCAGCTCGACCAGGCGGTGGATCTCCTCTTTCGAGCGGTTGGCGATGTACTCTTCAAGCAGCATGCCGCCCCGCAGAATGTAGATGATCTCGAACGCCGCCGTCGCCTCTCCCAGCCCGATCGCCATCATCAGCGCGCCGCTCATGAAGGTCTGCAGGGTAAAGCGTCCCTCCTTGATATCTTCGTAGGACTCTCTCAGAAGCGGCAAGGCAGCGTACACCGAAACGGCGGCGACCAGAGAGAGCGGCGACGCCGCGACGGCGACGCCCAGGATCGACTCCTTTACAAACAGATAGAGCGCAAAACCGCTAAGAAGACCGAATTCGATCAATTTTCGACGAAAACTTCCGGGTTCCTGCCGTTTTCTTTCGCAGGAGACGCAGCTGCCTTCGATCCCGCATGCCGTGGCGGCGGGAGCGGAAACGGAAGTTTTGGGAAAAAGCGTTCGCAGACGCGCCATCAGGCCCGCTTCGTCGATGCGGTCTCTCCTGTAGCGGAGCACGATGGAACGGCACGCCCGGTTGGCCCTGAAAGCTTCGAGATCGTTTTCGAAGGCCTTTTTCACCTTTTCAATGGCGCTCTCTTTCGCAAAATGTACGGATTTGATCCGAAGGCGGTTTCCCGCTCTGCTCTTTATTACGAAATCGTCATTCATCTTCTCGCTCCATCAATCTTTCGTGACATTATGGAACCGATGCCGTAAAACGGAACTTAATATGAGAACCATTATCATATTAATACTATCTTAAGAAAAGATGGCGTTTAATTGCAGTGTATCTTTTTGATATTGAATCTCATATTCACAAGGAGCCG